>NZ_JBHVEE010000210.1:0-11513 GCF_042802415.1 Streptomyces sp. NPDC057486
CCGGCGCCCCCCGCGGGGCGCCGGTCCGGTGGCGTCGTGGGCAGCCCCGGTCAGCCGCCGCACTGGCAGGGGGCGCCCGACTGGCAGCCGCACCCGCAGCCCGAACCGCAGCCACAGGCACCGAGCACCGTCAGATGGACCACTTCAGCGGGTGTCTCCTGCTGCGGGTCGGGTGTGGGGGAGTCGGCCATCGTTCCTCCTCTAGGACGTACATCCAGGCGTACGGCAGGGCCGCACGACCGACAGCGACGTACGACCGGGGCGTGCCACCAGGCGTACCGCCTGCCGCCCCATCCCATTCATGCCCACTCCGGCCGCCCCATCAACGGCGCACGGACGGCGCATCCAAGGCACACCCGCGCAAAACGCGCGGTCTCCTACCCGCTACGCGCCCTCTACCGACGTCGCATTCTGGATGTCGTCCGCGTGTTCACCCGTCACCAGATAGACGACCCGCTTGGCGACCGACACCGCGTGGTCGGCGAAGCGCTCGTAGTAACGGCCGAGCAGCGTCACGTCGACCGCGGTCTCGATGCCGTGCTTCCAGCGGTCGTCCATCAGGTGCTGGAACAGCGTGCGGTGCAGCAGGTCCATCTCGTCGTCGTCCTGCTCCAGCTGGAGCGCCAGGTCGACGTCCTTCGTGATGATCACTTCGGCGGCCTTGGCCATCAGGCGCTGCGCCAGCTGCCCCATCTCCAGAATGGTGGCGTGCAGGTCGTGCGGCACCGCCGACTGCGGGAAGCGCAGCCGGGCCAGCTTGGCCACGTGCTGGGCCAAATCGCCCGAGCGCTCCAGGTCGGCACTCATCCGGAGCGACGTGACCACGATCCGCAGATCGGTCGCCACGGGCTGCTGGCGCGCGAGGAGGGCGATCGCCCGCGCCTCCAGGTCGTGCTGGAGGTCGTCGACCTTCTGGTCCGCGGCGATCACGCTCTCCGCGAGCTTGAGGTCGGCGTCGAGCATGGACGTCGTCGCCCGGCCGATCGCCGACCCGACGAGCCGGGCCATCTCGACGAGGCCCTCTCCGATCGAGTCGAGTTCCTCGTGGTAAGCGTCGCGCATGGAAGTCCCTCTCCAGTCCTCACTAAGGCCGGGGCCAGATTTGAACCCCACGCTCTCACCCTGTGGGGCGTACGCGTCCGGATCCGGCCGACCAAGTGAACCAACCCTTGCTCCTCGGTGAACTCTGGGCGACGAGTGTTCGAGTACGCACTCGGACGGCTGGGAGAGCACTGCCGCACCTGCTTAACCTTGAGGTATGGACGTGAACGCGGCGGTCGCCGCAGCTGCAGCGATCGCCGGGTTGTGTACCGGTGTGATCGCCATGCTGGCGTTCCGCTGGAGCGAGCGCGACCAGAAGAAACCCACGCGCACGTCCCTGCGGCCCGACAGCAACGGGGCACTGCCCCCCGGGGTCGACACGGTGCTCTCCGTGCTCTCCTCCTCCGCGGTCGTGCTCGACGAGAGCGACAGTGTCGTCAAGGCCAGCTCCGCCGCGTATGCGCTGGGACTGGTCAGGGGCGGCCGGCTGGCCGTCGAGCCCATGCTGCACATGGCCAGGGACACCCGCCGGGACGGTGAGATACGGCAGGTCGAACTGGACCTCCCCCGGCGCGGTACGGGCCGGGGCGACGCTCTCGCAGTCTCGGCACGGGTCGCCCCGCTGGGTTCCCGGCTGGTGCTCCTGCTGGTCGAGGACCTCACCGAGGCCCGTCGTATCGAAGCGGTACGACGCGACTTCGTCGCCAACGTCAGCCATGAGCTCAAGACCCCGGTAGGAGCGCTCTCGCTGCTCTCCGAAGCCGTCATGGACGCGTCCGACGACCCGGAGGCGGTCGAGCGGTTCGCGGGCCGGATGCAGATCGAGGCGACCCGGCTGACCAACCTCGTACAGGAACTCATCGACCTCTCCCGGGTGCAGAACGACGACCCGCTGGAGGACGCCGAGCCGGTCCGGGTCGACGAGCTGGTCGCCGAGGCCATCGACCGCTGCCGGCAGCAGGCCGGCGCGAAACAGATCACCATGGCCGCCGGCGGCACCGCGGAGCTCCGGATCTGGGGCAACCGCGGCCAGCTCGCCGCGGCGCTCGGCAATCTCGTGGAGAACGCCGTCAACTACAGCCCCGCCCGCACCCGCGTCGGCATCGCCGCGAGGCGCCTGGCCGTACCGGGCGGGGACCAGATCGAGATAGCCGTGACCGACCAGGGCATCGGCATCTCGGAGAAGGACCGCGAGCGGGTCTTCGAACGCTTCTACCGCGTCGACCCGGCCCGCTCACGGGCCACCGGTGGCACCGGTCTCGGCCTCGCCATCGTCAAACATGTGGCCGCCTCGCACGGCGGGGAGGTCACGGTCTGGAGCTCGGAGGGACAGGGCTCCACCTTCACCCTGCGGCTGCCCGAAGCGGGCTCCGCACGGGACCGAGACCGTACATCGGGCGGACCGCTCATCGTCAACGGTGACGACGGGACCTACCGGACCGCCGACCCCGACACTCTCGAACCATTTCCTGCCCCGGAGGTCCTCCCGTGACCCGAGTGCTTGTCGTCGAGGATGAGGAATCCTTCAGCGACGCCCTGTCCTACATGCTCCGCAAGGAAGGCTTCGAGGTCGCGATAGCGGCCACGGGCCCCGACGGGCTCGACGAGTTCGAGCGCAACGGCGCCGACCTCGTCCTCCTCGATCTGATGCTGCCGGGCCTGCCCGGCACCGAGGTCTGCCGCCAGCTGCGCAGCAGGTCCAACGTCCCCGTGATCATGGTCACGGCCAAGGACAGCGAGATCGACAAGGTCGTCGGCCTGGAAATAGGGGCCGACGACTACGTGACCAAGCCGTTCTCCTCGCGGGAACTCGTCGCCCGCATCCGCGCGGTTTTGCGGCGCCGCGGGGAGCCGGAGGAGGTCACCCCGGCCGCCCTGGAGGCGGGCCCGGTCCGGATGGACGTGGACCGCCACGTCGTCACGGTCGCCGGCGGCAAGGTCGACCTCCCGCTCAAGGAGTTCGACCTGCTGGAGATGCTGCTGCGCAACGCGGGCCGGGTGCTGACCCGGATGCAGCTGATCGACCGTGTCTGGGGCGCGGACTACGTGGGCGACACCAAGACCCTCGACGTCCACGTCAAGCGCCTGCGCGCCAAGATCGAGCCCGACCCGGGGGCGCCGCGCTTCCTGGTGACGGTGCGGGGCCTGGGGTACAAGTTCGAGCCGTAAACCCCGGGTCCGTACGGCAGGCTGCCGGGCGGAGCACATACGACGGAGGCGCCTCCCGCTCGGGAGGCGCCTCCGTCGTGCGTGTCCGCGGACGTCACTCGGCCGGCTGCGAGGCCGACGCGGCGTCCGTCGGGCCCTCCGCTCCGAGCGACTCGGACGGGTTGCCCGGCGTCGCGGATCCGGACGGCGTCGCTGCGGGCGTCTCGGACGGCACCGCCGGCAGCGAGCTCGGGCCGAAGCCGGTGAAGTAGCTGGTGGCCGGGACGACGAACACGCCGAGCGGGACCTCACCGGTCCTGCTGAACTTGAAGACGACCGACTGCACGTTGCCGTTCTGCGCGGCCTCGCGGCCGTTCTCGATCACGGCGGCGGCATTGCCCTTGCCGCCGATGACGACCTTGCCCCCGGCCGGGACGACGATCGGTCCCGCACCCTTGGCGGCGTGCAGCTGCACCGCCGCGCCGGTGCCCGGGAGGGTGATCGAGTCCAGCGTCTGCTGCGCGACGCCGTTGTTGAACAGCGTCGCGGTGACGACGGCCGGGCCCTTGGCGTTGCGCTCCGGCTGGGTGACGATGTTCGCGTTCTGGATCTGGATGTCACCGATGGTGGTGGCAGCGTTGTCCGGCTTGATTTCGAGCGTCTGCGCGTCATTGCCGGCACCACACGCGGAAAGTGCACCGATCGAGATCACGATGGCAGTGGCGGCAAGGGCGCCGCGTCGAAGGCTGCGGCTCACGGCTGCGGCAACTCCTTGAACGTACGGACTTCACGGACGGGAGGGGCGAGCGGCGTAAAGCCGCCCTAAGGGTGTGTCAGCGGGCTTAGGTTACCGAGCCGTCGTCCCCGCCCCGCACCCGACCCGCCCCTACGGGCCCCGGGCATCACGTGCCGTGACCGCAGCCAGGTCCCGATCGGCCGGCACGCCGCCCCGCCCCCGCGATTCGTGTGCTGTTCACATAACAGGCTTGATCAATTCCTCGGACCGTGGCGTATTCCTTGCGCATAATCTCCGCGATCCCCGACCGTTGATCAATTCTATTGGCCATCGGGACTTACGTCCGTACGGGTGATCGATCTCCGAACGGAGTATGGAAAGTTCACCATCTGGAATCCGGCAAAACGGGACGTTCGGCCACTTCGGAGGGGGTTCGAGCGTGTGTGACGTACGTGTTTCACCCCACCCGTACAGCCGCTCCGACCTGCGATTACCGCCTTCCCGATCCCTTCCGCAGCACGTTCGTGTTGCTGTTGTCAAGCCCCGAGATATGCCCTGACCTGCGAAAACGTCATTCAGGAGAAGCTGTTCTCGTGTTACTCTTGATAGCCACGGAAGGGGTACCTGTCACATGACGTTCAAGGTTGGCGACACCGTGGTCTATCCCCATCACGGGGCCGCGCTGATCGAGGCTATCGAAACTCGCCAGATCAAAGGCGTGGACAAGACCTACTTGGTGCTCAAGGTCGCCCAGGGTGACTTGACGGTTCGTGTCCCGGCGGACAATGCCGAGTTCGTGGGCGTGCGCGACGTAGTCGGGCAGGAGGGCCTGGACCGGGTCTTCGAGGTGCTGCGCGCACCGTACGCCGAAGAGCCGACGAACTGGTCCCGGCGCTACAAGGCAAATCTGGAGAAGCTCGCCTCCGGCGATGTCATCAAGGTCGCCGAAGTCGTTCGCGACCTGTGGCGTCGTGAGCGTGAGCGCGGACTCTCCGCAGGTGAGAAGCGCATGCTTGCCAAGGCTCGCCAGATCCTGGTGAGCGAGCTCGCTCTCGCGGAGAACACGAACGAGGACAAGGCCGAGGCTCTGCTCGACGAGGTTCTCGCGTCCTGACCCGGATCGCACCGGTCGTAAATAGATGTGCCGCGGTGCCCGCTGACCAGCCGTATTCACGGTGTGTCGTCGGGCGCTGCGGCATGTCCGGATTCGGATCCGGCTATCCCGTCCATACTTTGCTCGCGATCTTGTAAAGCCGACCCCGAACAGCCGCTGCGGCTTGCTCGAACTCGACCGGGTGTCACGGAAAGGGTCCCGGCCGAGTCAAGGCGTCGCGCCCGGCTCGCTTGTGGCCATACCCATGTCGGCCGTGGAAACAAACATGCTGATGCTTCGGAGTGCAACCGATGTCTGATCAATCGCGTCCGTACCGCACCGCCGCGGTGATTCCCGCCGCCGGCCGAGGCGTACGGCTCGGCCCGGGCGCCCCCAAGGCGCTCCGTGCGCTGAGCGGCACGCCCATGCTCATCCACGCGGTACGGGCCATGGCGGCGTCCCGGTCCGTCTCCCTCGTCGTCGTCGTCGCCCCGGCGGACGGCGCGCCCGAGGTCAAGAACCTGCTGGACGAACACGCCCTGCCCGAGCGCACCGACTACCTCGTCGTGCCGGGCGGCGACACCCGCCAGGAATCGGTCGGCCTCGGCCTCGCCGCGCTCCCGGAGGACATCTCCGCCGTCCTCGTCCACGACGCGGCACGCCCGCTGGTGCCGGTCGACACCGTGGACGCGGTGATCGAGGCCGTACGCGACGGCGCGCCCGCCGTCGTCCCCGCGCTGCCGCTCGCCGACACCGTCAAGGAGGTCGAGCCCGGCGCCCCCGGCGACCCGGAGCCCGTGCTCGGCACGCCCGTACGGGCCAGGCTGCGCGCCGTGCAGACCCCGCAGGGCTTCGACCGGGACACTCTCGTCCGCGCCCACGAGAGCGTCGCCGTCGACGGCGACGGCGCGACCGACGACGCGGGCATGGTCGAACAGCTCGGGGAACCCGTCGTGGTCGTACCCGGGCACGAAGAGGCATTCAAGGTGACCCGGCCGCTCGACCTGGTGCTGGCCGAGGCGGTTCTCGCGCGCAGGAGGGCGAACGATGGGTTCTGAGCACGCGCCCGTGATTCCGCAGGTCGGCATCGGCACGGACATCCACGCCTTCGAGGAGGGCCGCGAACTGTGGTGCGCGGGCCTGCTCTGGGAGGGCGAGGGCCCCGGCCTCGCCGGCCACTCCGACGCCGACGTCGTGGCGCACGCCGCCTGCAACGCGCTGTTCTCGGCCGCCGGGCTCG
This sequence comes from Streptomyces sp. NPDC057486, assembly GCF_042802415.1. Lineage (NCBI taxonomy): Bacteria > Bacillati > Actinomycetota > Actinomycetes > Kitasatosporales > Streptomycetaceae > Streptomyces > Streptomyces sp. NPDC057486. The sequence goes on from NZ_JBHVEE010000210.1 coordinate 6,259, forward strand.
GCGACCTCGGACAGCACTTCGGGACGGGGCGCCCCGAGTGGTCCGGCGCCGCGGGCGTCACGCTGCTGACCGAGGCGGCGCGGATCGTACGGGCCGCGGGGTTCGAGATCGGGAACGTCGCCGTACAGGTCATCGGCGTACGACCGAAGATCGGCAAGCGGCGCGACGAGGCGCAGAAGGTGCTGTCGGCTGCGGTGGGCGCCCCGGTCTCGCTCTCGGCCGCCACGTCGGACGGGCTCGGGTTCACCGGCCGTGCGGAAGGGCTCGCGGGGCTCGCGACGGCGCTGGTCTACCGGGTGGGCTGACCGTGCGGGGCCCCTGGGCGGGGTGGGTCCGTTGCGTGGTGCGGTGCCCCTGGGCGGGGTGGGTCCGTTGCGTGGTGCGGTGCCCCTGGGCGGGGCGGGGGCGTTGCGTGGTGCGGTGCCCCGGTCCGGGGTGGCCGGTTCCGTCCTCAATCGCCGGACGGGCTTGATGGGTGCGTCTGGGCCCTGGTGGCATGGTCGCCTGCCGTGGTGGGTGGTGGTCCGGGGCCTTTCCGGGGTGTCTCCTCGGGCGACGGACGTTCGGCGGGTACGTGGGGGAGCTCGGGTCTTTGTCCGTCGCCCTGCGGGGACTCCCCTGCACGGCCCCGGACCGGCCGTCGCGCGTCAGCGGCCGGTGTGCGCTGCTGTCAGGGCCGCCGGGTGGTGGGCGCGGGTGATGCCCGGGTGGGGCCGTGCGGGGGGGGTCCCCCCAGGGGCCGGCGTACGTGCCGGGTTCGGGGCCCCGCCCACCACCCACCGCACAGTGCGGCGGCGCCCCCGGGACACACCGAAAATCCAGCCCGTCCGGCGATCGAGGACAAAGACGCCAGGCACTTTCGGACGCGGACAACACGAACTTGTTCCGCTAGCCCCAAGGGGGCACTGTGCACAGGTGCGGGCCCACTACCCTTGAGGGGTGACTATTCGCCTGTACGACACCAGCGCCCGGCAGATCCGTGACTTCGTCCCGCTCATGGCGGGCTGTGTCTCGATCTACCTGTGTGGCGCGACCGTCCAGGCCGCCCCGCACATCGGGCACATCCGGTCCGGGCTGAACTTCGACATCATGCGCCGCTGGTTCGCCTACCGCGGCTACGACGTCACGTTCATCCGGAACGTCACCGACATCGACGACAAGATCATCGGGAAGTCGGCCGAGCAAGGCCGTCCCTGGTGGTCGATCGGGTACGAGAACGAGCGCGCGTTCAACGACGGCTACGACGCTCTCGGCTGCCTCCCGCCCACCTACGAACCGCGTGCCACCGGCCACATCACCGAGATGATCGAGATGATGCGCGGCCTCATCGAGCGCGGTCACGCCTACGAGGCCGACGGCAACGTCTACTTCGACGTGCGGTCCTTCCCCGGCTATCTGGAGCTCTCCAACCAGGACCTCGACGACCTGCGCCAGCCGTCGGGCGAGGGCGAGACCGGCAAGCGCGACCAGCGCGACTTCGCGATGTGGAAAGCGAGCAAGCCGGGCGAGCCCAGCTGGGAGACCCCGTGGGGTCGCGGCCGCCCCGGCTGGCACCTGGAGTGCTCCGCCATGGCGCACAAGTACCTCGGCACCGCCTTCGACATCCACGGCGGCGGCATCGACCTGATCTTCCCGCACCACGAGAACGAGATCGCCCAGGCGAAGGCCTTCGGCGACGAGTTCGCGAAGTACTGGGTGCACAACGGCTGGGTCACCATGTCCGGCGAGAAGATGTCGAAGTCGCTCGGCAACTCGGTGCTGGTCAGCGAGATGGTCAAGGCGTGGCGGCCCATCGTGCTGCGCTACTACCTCGGCACCCCGCACTACCGGTCGATGATCGAGTACAGCGAGGAGGCACTGCGCGAGGCGGAGTCCGCGTTCGCGCGGATCGAGGGCTTCGTCCAGCGGGTCATCGAGAAGGCCGGCGGCGAAGTCGTGGCCGCCGCCGAGGTGCCGCCCGCGTTCGCCGAGGCGATGGACGACGACCTGGGCGTCCCGCAGGCGCTCGCGATCGTCCACACCACGGTCCGGCAGGGCAACTCCGCGCTCGCCGCCGACGACAAGGAAGCGGCGGTCGCCAGACTCGCGGAGGTCCGCGCGATGCTCGGCGTCCTCGGCCTCGACCCGCTCGACGAACAGTGGGCGGGCGAGAGCGACCGCGGTGACGATCTGCACGGGGTCGTCGACACGCTCGTACGCCTCGTCCTGGACCAGCGCCAGTCGGCCCGCGACCGCAAGGACTGGCCCGCCGCCGACGCCATCCGCGACCAGCTCAACCAGTCGGGCCTCGTCATCGAGGACAGTCCGACGGGCCCCCGGTGGACGCTCGGCCCGCGCCAGTAGTCCGCCCATGTGCCGCCCGGCGTTCCGGGCGGCACACTTTCACTTACATACGCATGTCTGAAGCAACGAAACAGGTAGGTCATGGCCGGGAACAGCCAGCGCAGGAACCGCCGCACGTCCAACAAGAAGGGCATGCAGGTCGGCAGCGGCGGTAACCGACGCCGTGGTCTCGAAGGCAAGGGACCGACGCCGCCCGCCTCCGCCCGCAAGGGACACAAGAAGAACCGGATCGCCGGCGCCCAGGCGAAGCAGGCCGCGGCCCGTCGGCCCGCCCCGCGGCGCGGCGGCGCCAAGGGCACGTCCGAGATGGTTGTGGGCCGCAACCCGGTCTACGAGGCGCTGCGCGACGGCGTCCCGGCGACCACCCTGTACGTCCAGCAGTACATCGACAACGACGAGCGGGTGCGCGACGCGCTCCAGCTCGCCGGCCAGCGCGGCAACATCAACCTGATGGAGGCGCCGCGCCCCGAGCTCGACCGGATGACGAACGGCCTGAACCACCAGGGCCTCGTCCTGCAGGTCCCGCCGTACGAGTACGCGCACCCGGAGGACCTCACCGCCGCCGCGTACGACAACCACGAGGACCCGCTGATCGTCGCCCTCGACGGCGTCACCGACCCGCGCAACCTCGGTGCGATCGTCCGCTCCGTCTCCGCGTTCGGCGGCCACGGCGTGGTCGTGCCGGAGCGGCGTGCGGCCGGGATGACGGCGGGCGCCTGGAAGTCCTCCGCGGGCACGGCGGCCCGTACGCCGGTCTCCCGGGTGACGAACCTGACGCGCGCCCTGGAGGGCTACCAGAAGGCCGGGATCACCGTCGTCGGCCTCGCCGCGGACGGTGAGCACACCGTCGAGGACCTGGACGCCCTCGGCGGTCCGGTCGTCATCGTCATCGGCAGCGAGGGCAAGGGCCTGGGCCGTCTCGTCGGCGAGACCTGTGACTACCGGGTCCGCATCTCGATGCCGGGCGGCGCGGAGTCGCTGAACGCCGGTGTCGCCGCGGGCATCGTGCTGTACGAGGCGGCTCGGCGCCGCGCCTGACCGGGACGACTCCCGGACGGGCCCGGGACCGGCCCGTCCGGGAGCCCGCGCTGCCGGACGGCGGCGCAGGGCTCCGACCTCGGCAGACGTGTCGGCACCGACCGCCGCGCACACCCCGGCCTCCGCACCGCCCGGGTCTATTGACGGGTCTCGGACACATCGGGGCCGTCAAGGCAGTGTCCTAATCACACATCACTCGGTTAGATGAGTGTGGACACCAGAACGCCTCGGTTCGACGAACTACCCGCCCTGAGCATGGCCAAGGTGGACTGCGACCCAGCGCAGGTCATCGTCAACCACGCCAGCTTCCGGGTGCAGCTCGCCCCCGGCCAGCGCGCACGGGTGCGCGGCGCCGCCCCCGCGGGGTCCGTCAGGGTCCCCGCCATGAGCGGCAGCGGGGCGGGACGCGGCAGGCGCTCGCCCGTCGTGTGGAGCGGCAGGTCCGCCCCCGGCGACCCCGGCGCCACCGGACTCCTCCAGGCCGTCCGGAACTCCAGCGCGGTCGGCCTCGACAGCGGGTACGGCCCGTACGGCGACGAGTTCGACGCCGGCTCGGGCGCCACCCAGGTCCTCCCGCGCCTGGACGAGACCCAGCCCACCCCCGTCATCCCAGCCCCCCACCGCTCCGGCGGCCGCCACGGCAGAGGCCCGCTGCTTCCCCCGATGCGACAGGCGGTCGGCGCGTACGACGCCGTCGACACCGGCGCGTACGACCATGAGCCGTACGAGGACGACGAGTTCGACCAGACCGTCGGGAGCAGGTCGCAACGGCACAGCCCCGACACCGTCCGCCACGCGTACTACCCCGGACGCCGGATGAACCTCGGGGTCGTACTCCTGCCGATGCGGGTGTTCCTCGGCTTCATCTCCATCTACGCGGGCATGGGCAAACTCTGCGACCCCGTCTACTTCGACGGCGGCGAGCGCGGCTCCATGGTCAAGTGGCTTACCTCGCTGCATCCTTGGGGACTCGCCGAACCGCTGCGGGACTTCGCACTCTCGCACCCGGTCGGCGCCGGACTCACCGTCGCCTTCCTCCAGGTCATCGTCGGCGTCCTTACCGTCCTCGGCCTCTGGCAGCGGGTCGCCGCCTCGGTCGGCGCCCTGCTCTCCGCCGCGCTGCTGGTCACCGTCAGCTGGCGGACCGTCGCCGTCTACGACACACCGGACATCATCTACCTCGCCGCGTGGAGCCCGCTCGTCATCGCGGGCGCCCCCGTCTACTCCGTCGACGGGCGCCTGGCCGGCGAGGCATGGCGCAGGCTCGGCCCGCGCTCCGCGATCTGGGACCTGCGCCGCCGGGTGCTGCGCCGCGGCGCCGCCGTCGCCACCGTCGTCGTCGGACTCACCCTGCTCATCGGTTCGATGCTCGGCGGCGCCGTCCGCTCCTCCGAGGTCGTCACCGTGCCCGGACCGAACGACAACCCGACCAACCAACTGCCCGGCTCCCCGCTCCCGCAGGAGTCGGGCAAGGGCAGGGCCTCGCGCAGCCCCGCCGGACAGAAGCCCTCCCCGTCGCGTTCCAGCGCCGCGGCCACGCCCTCCGCACAGGCGTCCACACCGGGCACGGACAGCGTCCGCGAGTCCGGCCGGGCCGCCGGCTCCGGCGCCGGACAGCCCAGTCAGACCCAGGGCACCGGGCAGCAGCCCCCGCAGCGGACGACCCCGCAGCAGCCCCCGACGACCAGCGCCGGACCGAGCTCCTCCGGCTCCACCGGCACGGGCGGCGGCTCCACCGGTGGTGGTTCGACCGGCGACGGCTCCACGGGCTCGACCTCCGGCGGCACGTCGGGCGGCGGCCGCAATCCGATCGGCGGCCTGCTCGGCTGAACGGCACGCCACGCGGGGAGGGGCGGTCACCGGAACTCCGGCTG
>NZ_JBHVEE010000211.1:0-11277 GCF_042802415.1 Streptomyces sp. NPDC057486
GGCCTGGCTGCACACCTACAATCACCACCGCGGACACACCGCGCTCAAGGGTCAACCACCCGCCAGCCGCGTCCCCAACCTCACGGGTCAGTACAACTAGGGCGGGACTTCCGACACACGCCCCAGACGTACTCGGCTCTCAGCGCCCCTCGGCCGAGGACTCCCACTCCGTCAGCGTCACGACATCCTTCAGGAAACCTCGTACCCCCAGGAACGAGGAGAGGTGCTCCCGGTGCTCGTCGCAGGCCAGCCAGGTCTTGCGGCGCTCGGGGGTGTGCAGCTTCGGATTGTTCCAGGCCAGCACCCATACGGCGGCCGTACGGCAGCCCTTGGCGGAACAGATCGGCGCGGTGGCAGCGCTCTCGGCGGCATGTTCGGGGGAGTTCACGGGCTCAACCCTAGGGCCCTGCGAGAGCGGGAGAAAAAACGACGCCGAGCAGCCACGGGGGGAGCTGCCCGGCGTCGGTCTGTCGCTCCGACGGGGGATGCGGAGCGCGTAGGCAGTATGTCACGCGGACCCGGGTGCGGTGCACCTGAACTGCATGATTGATCTGAAGGTTTTCTCGGGACTTCGGCATGCCGTGCGCTCAACTGTGCTCATGCGGCTCCGCCCCACCGCCGGCCCGGTCGGCCGCCGGTCCGGGTTCCGCGGGACCGGCCACCGGGGCGGCGTCGAGCATCGGCCGCGCGGGCGGCGGAACGAAGGTCGAGGGCAGCGAAGGAGGTGTCTCCCGGCCCGCGTTGGCGATGACGACGGCGACGTACGGAAGCAGCGCACCCAGGACGAGAGCCACGATGGCCACAGGCCTCTCGATGTTCCACAGCACTGCGGCCAGGATCACCGAGACCGTCCGTACGGACATCGAGATCACATAGCGGCGCTGCCTGCCGCGCACATCGTCCGCGAGGCTCTGCCGTGCTCCCGTGATCCGGAAGACCTCCGCCCCGCTCCGCTTCCGCATCACGTTCCACCACCCTTCCCCGGGCCCTCCGCGGGCCGCTCCCACGGTACGCCCGGCATCCGAGGGGCTCGAGACCGGGGCACGCCGTATCCATGGATAACCGCACCCTCGTGGCACGGGCGGAAGTGTCCGACATGCGGAGTGCCGTCGATGGGCCCAGACTGGGCGCACATGCACGACAGCGCGCCGCATGAGGAGGCGACATGGGCTGGTTGTGGGCAATCATCGTAGGTCTGGTCCTCGGTCTGATCGCCAAAGCGATCCTGCCGGGCAAGCAGAACATCCCACTCTGGCTGACGATCATCTTCGGCATGATCGGCAGCGTCCTCGGCAATTCCGTCGCTACCTGGATCGGCGTCAACGAGACCAAGGGCATCGACTGGACGCGCCACCTGCTGCAGCTGATCGGCGCCGTGGTCGTCGTCGGTGTCGGCGACATGCTCTGGACGTCGATGCGCGGCACCAGACAGAAGGCCTGATCCGGCACGCTTGCACACAGTGCGGCCGGGCGCGCATGTCGCGTGCCCGGCCACACGGTGCTTCCGTCTCCGGTCAGCCGGCGATGACCTCGATGGCAGCGAGGTTTTTCTTGCCCCGGCGCAGCACCAGCCAGCGCCCGTGCAGCAGTTCCTCGCGAGCCGGTGCGGCCTCGCCGTCCGCGACCTTGACGTTGTTCACGTAGGCCCCGCCCTCCTTGACCGTGCGGCGGGCCCCCGACTTGCTCGGCGCCAGGCCGGCCTCCACCAGCAGGTCGACCAGCGGGCCGAGCTCGGTGACCTGCGCGTGCGGCACCTCGGAGAGCGCGGCGCTCAGCGTCGCCTCGTCCAGCTCGCGCAGCTCGCCCTGGCCGAAGAGCGCCTTCGACGCCGCGACGACCGCCGCGCACTGCTCGGCGCCGTGCACCAGCGTCGTCAGCTCCTCCGCCAGCGCGCGCTGCGCCGTCCGGGCCTGCGGGCGCTCCTGGGTGAGCTCCTCCAGCTCCTCCAGCTCGGTACGGCTCTTGAAGCTGAGGATCCGCATGTACGGCGAGATGTCCCGGTCGTCCACGTTCAGCCAGAACTGGTAGAACGCGTACGGTGTCGTCATCTCCGGGTCCAGCCAGACGGCCCCGCTCTCGGACTTGCCGAACTTGGTTCCGTCCGCCTTCACCATCAGCGGGGTGGCCAGCGCGTGCACCTCGGCGCCCGGCTCCAGGCGGTGGATCAGGTCGATGCCCGCGGTGAGGTTGCCCCACTGGTCGCTGCCGCCCTGCTGCAGCGTGCAGCCGTACCGTCGGTACAGCTCCAGGAAGTCCATGCCCTGCAGCAGCTGGTAGCTGAACTCCGTGTAGCTGATGCCCTCCTGGGACTCCAGCCGGCGGGCGACCGAGTCCTTGGTGAGCATCTTGTTGACCCGGAAGTGCTTGCCGATGTCCCGCAGGAACTCGATCGCGGACATGCCCGCGGTCCAGTCCAGGTTGTTCACCATGACCGCGGCGTTCGCACCCTCGAAGGAGAGGTACGGCTCGATCTGGGACCGCAGCCGCGTCACCCAGTTCGCGACCGTCTCCGGGTCGTTCAGCGTGCGCTCCGCCGTCGGCCGGGGGTCACCGATCTGGCCGGTGGCCCCGCCCACCAGGGCGAGCGGCCGGTGCCCGGCCTGCTGCAGCCGCCGCACGGTGAGCACCTGCACCAGGTGCCCGACGTGCAGGCTCGCCGCGGTGGGGTCGAAGCCGCAATAGAACGTGACGGGACCGTCCGCGAGCGCCTTACGCAATGCGTCCTCGTCAGTGGACTGGGCGAACAGCCCGCGCCACTTCAGCTCGTCGACGATGTCCGTCACGGTCGTTTCTCTCCTTGTACGGTTCCGATTGATGCCGCGGTCAGTCTATTGCGGTCATACGCCGAGGCTGACCGAGCTCATGTTGAAGTCCGGGATCCGCAGCGCTGGCATGGCGGCCCGGGTGAACCAGTCGCCCCACTCGCGCGGCAGCGTCTTCTCGGTGCGGCCGGCCTCGGACGCCCGGGAGAGCAGGTCGACGGGCGACTCGTTGAACCGGAAGTTGTTCACCTCGCCGACCACCTCGCCGTCCTCGACGAGATACACCCCGTCGCGGGTCAGCCCGGTCAGCAGCAGCGTCGCCGGGTCGACCTCACGGATGTACCAGAGGCAGGTCAGAAGCAGGGCGCGGCCGGTCGTCGCCGCGACCATCTCGTCGAGAGAGCGCTCACCACCGCCGTCGAGCACCAGGTTGTCGATCGCGGGGGCGACCGGCAGCCCGGTCAGCCCCGCCGTGTGCCGGGTGGTGGTCAGACGGTCCAGCCGGCCGTCCCGGATCCAGTCGGTCCTCGACAGCGGCAGACCGTTGTCGAAGACCGAGCCGCTGTCACCGGACGCATGGGCGATCACGAACGGCGCCGACTCGAGCCCCGGCGCGTTCGGGTCGCTGCGCAGCGTGAGCGGAAGCTCGGACAGCGTCTCGCCGAGCCGGGTGCCGCCACCCGGCTTCGAGAAGACCGTCCGGCCCTCGGCGGCGTCCCGGGCCGTCGACGACCACAGCTGATAGATCAGCAGATCGGCCACGGCGGTGGGCGGCAGCAGCGTCTCGTACCGCCCGGCGGGCAGCTCGATACGGCGTTCCGCCCAGCCGAGCCGCTGCGCCAGCTCCGCGTCCAGCTCGGCCGGGTCGACATCCTTGAAGTCCCGGGTGGCACGGCCCGCCCACGCGGATCGCGACCGGTCGGGCGACTTGGCGTTCAGCTCCAGCGTGCCGTTCGGCTGGTCGTGACGCAGCCGCAGCCCCGTCGACGTGCCCAGATATGTCGAGGTCAGCTGGTGGTGCGCGAAGCCGTACAGTTCACGGCCGCCGGCCCGGGCGCGGGCGAAGGCGTCACCGAGCGCCGGGGCGAACTCCGCGAAGACGTCGGAACCCGTCTCGGCCGGCGCGTCCGTGAAATCGGGCGACGACGGGACACCGGTGATCAGCGGCTGCGCGTCCTCGGCCGGACCTGCGCCACGCGCGGCGGCCTCGGCGGCCCGCACCAGCGGCTCCAGGTCCTCGGCGGTGACGGCGGACCGTGAGACGACTCCGGAGGCGGCGCCCTCGGCGCCGTCGACGGTCGCGATGACGGTCAGGGTCCGCCCCCGGGTCACCCCGTTCGTGGTGAGCGCGTTGGCCGCCCAGCGCAGATTGGCGGAGGACTCCTCGTCGGCGATGACGACACAGCCGTCGGCGGTGGACAGTTCGAGCGCGCGCTCGACGATCTCGTACGGCTTGCTGATGCGGCTCATCGGCCCGCCTCCTGCGTCGTGTTGAGGATGTTCACGCCTCGGAAGAGGGCGGAGGGGCAGCCGTGCGAGACGGCCGCGACCTGGCCCGGCTGGGCCTTGCCGCAGTTGAAGGCGCCGCCCAGGACGTACGTCTGCGGGCCGCCGACCTTCTCCATCGAGCCCCAGAAGTCCGTCGTCGTCGCCTGGTACGCGACGTCGCGCAGCTGTCCGGCCAGCTTGCCGTTCTCGATGCGGAAGAACCGCTGTCCGGTGAACTGGAAGTTGTAGCGCTGCATGTCGATCGACCAGGACCGGTCGCCGACCACATAGATGCCGCGTTCCACCCCGCCGATCAGATCCTCGGTGGACAGGCCGCCCGGGTCCGGCTGCAGCGACACGTTCGCCATCCGCTGCACGGGCACATGGCTCGGCGAGTCCGCGTACGCGCAGCCGTTGGACCGGCCGAGACCCGTCAGCTTCGCGATCCGCCGGTCCAGCTGGTAGCCGACCAGCGTCCCGTCCTTGATCAGGTCCCAGGACTGGCCCTCGACGCCCTCGTCGTCGTACCCGATGGTCGCGAGCCCGTGCTCGGCGGTCCGGTCGCCCGTCACATTCATCACCGGGGAGCCGTACGCCAGCTTGCCCAACTGGTCGAAGGTGGCGAACGACGTCCCGGCGTACGCCGCCTCGTACCCCAGCGCCCGGTCCAGTTCGGTGGCATGCCCGATCGACTCGTGGATCGTCAGCCAGAGATTCGACGGATCGACCACCAGGTCGTACGTCCCCGCCTCGACGCTCGGAGCCCTCATCTTCTCGGCGAGCAGCCCCGGGATCCGCTCCAGCTCCGCGTCCCAGTCCCAGCCGGTACCGGTGAGGTACTCCCAGCCGCGCCCCACCGGAGGGGCAATGGTCCGCATCGAGTCGAACTCACCCGTCGTGCCGTCCACGGCGACCGCGGTGAACTGCGGGTGCAGCCGGACCCGCTGCTGGGTGGTGACGGTGCCCGCCGTGTCCGCGTAGAACTTGTTCTCGTGGACGGTCATCAGCGAGGCGTCCACATGCGCGACGCCCTCGGCGCCCAGGAGCCGGCTGCTCCACTCGGCGAGCAGCCCCGCCTTCTCCTCGTCCGGTACGGAGAACGGGTCGATCTCGTATGCCGAGACCCAGGTCCGCTCACCGTGCACCGGTTCGTCCGCCAGCTCCACGCGCTCGTCCGAGCCCGCCGCCGCGATCACCTTCGCCGAGAGCTTCGCCATGGCGACCGCCTGGGACGCCACCTTCGCCGCGGCGTCCATGGTCAGATCCACCCCGGACGCGAACCCCCACGCCCCGCCGTGCACCACCCGCACCGCGTACCCGAGGTCGGTGGTGTCCGAGGTCCCCGAGGGCCGGGCGTCCCGCAGCCGCCAGGACGCGCTGCGCACCCGCTCGAAACGGAAGTCCGCATGCGTGGCGCCCAGCGCGCGGGCCCGGGCGAGCGCCGCGTCGGCGAGGGCCCGTAGCGGCAGGGCCAGGAATGACTGATCTACCTCATGGGGCACGTCGGCTTTCCCCTCTCGACCTGTGCGATGTGTCTCCGCAGTGAATCATGCGGCGTGGGCCCGCCAAGAGCCCCCGATTTTCCGGTATTTTTCCGCGACGGTTCCGACGCCGACCGCTGTCGCACTGTAGGAACCCCACAGTGCCTCGTGGGAGCCACTGTCAGGGGCCGAGTCCTTGGAAAGCGCACGGTACCGATAGATTTTCGAGGTACCAGACCGCTATCGAAAGGGTGATCCGTTGAGCCGCTCGGTTCTCGTCACCGGAGGAAACCGGGGCATCGGCCTCGCCATCGCCCGCGCTTTCGCCGACAACGGCGACAAGGTCGCGATCACGTACCGCTCGGGTGAGCCGCCCCGGATCCTCACCGAAGCCGGGGTCCTGGCCGTCCGGTGCGACATCACCGACGCCGAGCAGGTGGAGCAGGCATACAAGGAGATCGAGGAGAAGCACGGCCCGGTCGAGGTGCTGGTCGCCAATGCCGGTATCACCAAGGACCAGTTGCTGATGCGGATGTCCGAGGAGGACTTCACGTCCGTACTCGACACCAACCTCACCGGCACCTTCCGGGTCGTCAAGCGTGCCAACCGCGGCATGCTGCGCGCCAAGAAGGGCCGCGTCGTCCTCATCTCCTCCGTCGTCGGCCTTCTCGGCTCGGCGGGGCAGGCCAACTACGCCGCGTCCAAGGCCGGCCTGGTCGGCTTCGCCCGGTCGCTGGCGCGTGAGCTCGGCTCGCGGAACATCACTTTCAACGTCGTCGCGCCCGGTTTTGTCGATACCGACATGACCCAGGCGCTCAGCGAGGAGCAGCGCAAGGGCATCGTCGCCCAGGTGCCGCTGGCCCGCTACGCGCAGCCCGAGGAGATCGCCGCCGCGGTGCGCTTCCTGGCTTCCGACGACGCGTCGTACATCACTGGAGCCGTCATCCCCGTTGACGGCGGATTGGGCATGGGTCACTGACCACCATGATCGGAATTCTCGACGGCAAGCGCATCCTCATCACCGGTGTGCTGATGGAGTCGTCCATCGCCTTCCACACCGCCAAGGTGGCCCAGGAGCAGGGTGCCGAAGTCATCCTGACCGCCTTCCCCCGGCCCACGCTGACGGAGCGCATCGCCAAGAAGCTGCCCAAGCCCGCCAAGGTCATCGAGCTGGACGTGACCAACACCGAGCACCTGGACCGGCTCGAAGGCCTGGTCCGTGAGGAGCTCGGCTCGCTGGACGGCGTCGTCCACTCCATCGGCTTCGCGCCGCAGGACGCGCTCGGCGGCAACTTCCTGAACACCCCGTTCGAGTCGGTCTCGACCGCGATGCACGTGTCGGCGTTCTCGCTGAAGTCGCTCGCCATGGCCTGCAAGCCGCTGATGAGCGAGGGCGGCTCGATCGTCGGCCTCACCTTCGACGCACAGTTCGCCTGGCCGCAGTACGACTGGATGGGCCCGGCCAAGGCCGCGCTGGAGGCCACCTCCCGCTACCTCGCCCGCGACCTGGGCAAGGACGACATCCGCTGCAACCTGATCTCCGCCGGACCGATCGGCTCGATGGCGGCCAAGTCCATCCCGGGCTTCTCGGAGCTGGCGGACGTGTGGAACACCCGCTCCCCGCTGTCCTGGAACATGGCCGACCCGGAGCCGGCCGGCCGCGGTGTCGTCGCCCTGCTCTCGGACTTCTTCCCGAAGACCACCGGTGAGATCATCCACGTCGATGGTGGCGTGCACATGATGGGTGCCTGACCTCGTACGATCCGGCACGATCCGGCCGCGTACCACTTCCTAGCGGATGGTGCGCGGCCGACGTGCGTCTCCGGCCGGTCTTCCCCCGCTCAAGTCGAAAAGACGGTCGATCCACCGCAGACTGTGGTGGAACCGGACTTTTTTGGTCAGGCTGCGGAGGTGATCGCTGTGCGCCCCACGCGTCGCCGAACCTGGGCCCTGCTGGCGGCCTCGGCCGTCGCCGTCGCACTTGCCGCCCCCATCGGCATATCCGTCGTGGGGCGAATAGGCGCCGGAGCGTCCACACCCGCCGGCCCCACGCCCGACCCCTCCGGCGCCGAATGCCGTACGACGGTCCAGGGCTCCGAGGTGGTCGCCTACTGCCACAACCCGTATCCCTCCATCGACCGGGTACAGCTGCACACCGAATGCGGCCGCTGGTGGGACATCGACGCGGACGGCACACCCGTCGACGTCGCACCCGGACGGACGGTGCGGCTCGACGACCGCTGCTGGAAGGAAGTCGCCTCCGCCTGGGTCACCCACCGGCGGATATAGATCCACCCCTCCGGGTCAGCTCCGTTCCACCAGACAGCTCAGTGCGTGGCTCGCCGCCTCGGCGGCCGCGGTCTCCGCGTCACCTGCCCGGATCGCCTCGACCAGTCGCCCATGGTCCATATGGTTCTCCGGCCGCAGCTCGTGCCCGACATCGACCCGCAGATAGTCGCGCAGCAGATCCGCCAGATCGGCATAGAGACCCGTCAGTACGTCATTGTGCGAGGCTGCGACCACGGCCAGATGCAGCGTCGCATCCGCCGCCACGAACGCCTCCGCGTCCCCCGCGGCCCAGGTCTCCTCGCGACGCGCCATGAGAGCGTCCAACTGCTTCAGATCCCGATCGGTGCGCCGGACGGCCGCCAGCCGGGCCGCCGACGACTCCAGTGTCGAGCGCAGCTCGGCGACATGGCGCGGGTCGGCGGAGGCGAAACGGCGGTGCATCACCCCGGCCAGTTCGCTGGTGGCCACGACATACGTGCCCGACCCTTGACGGATGTCCAGCAGCCCGTTGTGCGCGAGCGCGCGCACCGCCTCGCGGACGGTGTTGCGGGCCACTCCGAGCTGCTCGACCAGCTCGGGTTCGGTCGGAATCCGCGAACCGACGGGCCACTCGCCCGAGGTGATCTGATTCCTCAGCTGGGCAATCACCTGGTCGGCGAGTGCCGAACGTCGCGGAGACGTCAGCGCCATGATGCTCCTTGCTCGGTTCCTTGGGTCTGCGGATTCTCGGGTCTGGGGGTTTCCCGAAGGTTTCCGAAGGTTCTCAGACGATTGGACAATCAATCATCCCATGATTCTATGATGGGCCCCATGTCCGACGACGAGACCCAGAGCCAGCCCCTGACCCTGAAGAGGCACACCACCGAGGCGAACATCCCCCTGGACGCCCCGGCCCCGCCGACCGCCGCAGGCCCAGCCCCCTGGCTGCTCCGCCTGGTCGCCGTCGGTCTCGTCCTCACCGCGCTCAACCTCCGCCCCGCCATCACCAGCCTCGGCGCCCTCCTCGAAGAGGTACGGGACGGGCTGCACATGAGCGGCAGTGTCGCCGGGGTCCTCACCTCCGTACCGCCGCTCTGCTTCGCCGTCTTCGGCATCATGGCGCCGCGCCTCGCCCGCCGCTTCGGCCCCGGCGCGGTCGTCTGCGCCGGCATGGTCGCCATCACGGCCGGCCTGCTGATCCGGCCCCTCGTCGGCTCCACAGCCGGGTTTCTCGCCGCCAGCGCCCTCGCGCTCATGGGCATCGCCGTCAGCAATGTCCTGATGCCGGTGATCGTCAAGCGCTGGTTCCCGGACCGGGTCGGCTCCATGACCGGCCTCTACTCCATGGCTCTGGCCCTCGGCACCTCACTGGCCGCCGCCGTCACCGTGCCCATGACCGATGCGCTCGGCGGCAGTTGGAAGGCCGGTCTGGGGATCTGGGCCGTGCTCGGGGCTGCGGCGGTCCTGCCCTGGATCCCGCTGGTACGGGACCGGCGCGGCGCCCAGGGACAGCCCGCCGCCCAGCAGCACCAGGACGTCCCGGCCCTGCGGATCACCCGCTCCCGCACCGCCTGGGCCCTCGCCTGCTTCTTCGGCCTCCAGGCCACGGCGGCGTACATCACCATGGGCTGGATGCCGCAGATCTTCCGCGACGCCGGGGTCTCCGCCGGTACGGCGGGGGTGCTGCTCGCCGTGACCATGGCCATGGGCGTGCCGCTCGCCTTCGTCATCCCTCGGGCCGCCGCCCGGATGCGCAACCAGGGCCCGATCGTCGTCGTACTCGGCACCTGCGGCCTCATCGGCTACGCCGGCCTCTACCTCGCACCGGCGGGCGGCGCCTGGGCCTGGGCGCTCCTCCTCGGCATAGCCAACTGTGCCTTCCCGCTCGCCCTCACCATGATCGGCATGCGGTCCCGGAGCGGCGCAGGAGTGGTCCGGCTGTCGGCGTTCGCCCAGTCCACCGGCTATCTGATCTCGATCCCCGGCCCGCTGCTGGTCGGCGTGCTCTACCAGCACAGCGGCGGGTGGGGGCTGCCGATCGCGCTGATGGCGGGCCTCATGGTGCCGCAGATGGTGGCGGGAATTCTGGCCGGGCGGGACCGGACGATCGAGGACGAAAGCTGAGATGCGAGACTGGCTCCATGCCAGTGCTCGATCCGAATCCCCAGAACGGTCAGAAGAAGCTTCTCCTCGTGCTCGGAGTGATGCTCCTGATCACGGTGATCATCGGAGTGATCGCTTCGATCGCCTCTCCCTGACACCTGCCCGAGTGCCGCGCCCCACGTTCCCGCCCGGGACGGTGGGGCTAGCACCACCATCCCCTAGGGGGCCAGGGTCAGGGTGAAGTGGGTGGGTCACCGGATGGGACGGGCACCGCCGGATCCGTAGGTTTCAGGTATCAGAACCGATGACCCACGGAGGCGGACATGTCGGCTCGTACGTACACCCGGTCCCCCCGCCCCGCGTCGGCCGGGGTCGAGACCCGGCTGCCGTGGTGGGCCGTCGCGCTCCCCTCGGTGGCCTTCGCGGCCCTCCTGCTGATGATCGTGGGATCCGGCGAGGCGCACGCGGCGACGGGCGATCCGGCGATCGGCCGGTTGCTTCAGCGAATCGTGGACCTGCTGATCCTCTGAGGGCGTTCACCTGCAGCAGGGGAGCCCCTCAACACCCTGCGACGGGCGGAACATTTCATGCGAAGCTGAGGTGTATGAGCGTCGATACACCTCGCAGGATCGTCCTTCTCAGACATGCAAAGGCGGAATGGTCGCAGGACTCCGACCACGAGCGGCCGCTCGCGGAGCGCGGCCGCAAGGATGCGCCGGTGGCAGGCCGCAAACTCGTCGATTCCGGCATCGTCGTCGACCTGGCCCTCTGTTCGACCGCCGCCAGGACGCGCGAGACCTGGAAGCTGGCGGTGCACGAGATGCCACAGCGTCCCAAGACCGTGTACGAGGAGCGGCTCTACGATGCCTCGCTCGGCGAGCTGATCGCCCTGCTCAACGGAACCCCCGATGAAGTGCAGAACCTGCTCCTCATCGGCCACAACCCCGGGATGCACGCCCTCGCCGACGCGCTCTCCTCATCGGCGGAGGGCGACACCCTGGCCCGGATGAGCCGCGGTGGATTCCCGACCGCCGCATTCGCCGTCGTCGAGTTCTCCGGTTCCTGGAAGGGCGTGGAGCACGGCGTGGGCAAGCTGATCGAGTACTGGACGCCGAACGACTGATCGCGACGTCGTACGCGGATGGGCCCGGCACGGGTGAGGTGCCGGGCCCATC
>NZ_JBHVEE010000212.1:0-11092 GCF_042802415.1 Streptomyces sp. NPDC057486
CCCAAAGCAGCACGACACCCCCTCACCCTCGCCGCCGACACCTTCCAACGACTCGGCGCACCCACCTGGACCGAACGCGCCCGAGCCGAACTCAGGACGTCCGGACTGGCCACGCGTACCGCGTCGGCGCAGCCGAGCGAACTGTCCTGGCAGGAGAGCCAGATCGCCGGTCTCGCAGCCATCGGCCTGACCAACAAGGAGATCGGCGAACGAATGCACCTGTCACCGCGCACCGTCAGCTCCCACCTCTACCGCGTCTTCCCCAAACTCGGTATCACCTCCCGCGCCGCACTGCGCGACGCACTGGCCAGGCTGGAGGAGGGACAGGGCAGCTGACGCGAGCCGACGGGAAGGCTGTCTCGGCCGTATGCCGGGCGGTTGCCATCGCCACGCGGGGGAGGAACGCCGGCCCCGCGGCAATGGGAACCGCCCGGCATACCCATGTACGGACGAGGGGAATCGCCCGGCATACCCATGTACGGCGCCGGGCGGCGGACAGAAACCTCACACACGTGGGGCGTACTGCCCGCGTTGCACCGTCAGATGACTGATGTGTCTGCTTTCGCCTGGACGAGAGTATGTGGCATCGGGTCGATGCGACTGAGAAATGCAGTCACGAACCTGCCCCTCGGCTCACCGGAACATGCCTACGTCACCTGTTTGACAGGTGACGGGTCGTGTGCGAAAGTCATCGCGCCGAGGCGCCACGGTGATCTCGTACCGCCGGTGTGAGCGGGAGGTTCCCTGGGCGCGAACCGGTCACCGGAAACGCACGACGGAGGGATTCCCATGATCAACAGGCGTACATTCAGCAAGGCCGTGGGCCTGGGCACGGGCGCAGCCGCGGTCACGCTGTCCGGCCTGCAGAACAACGCGTTCGCCGCGACCGCCGCGCACAAGGCGGGGGGCGCACCCGTCCCCACCGTGCCGGCCGTCACCCCCGGCACCCACACCGGTTTCAGCACGCTCAAGCAGGTCAAGGCAGGTGTCCTCGACGTCGGTTACGCCGAGGCCGGTCCCGCGCACGGCCCGGTCGTCATCTGCCTGCACGGCTGGCCCTACGACATCCACAGCTTCGTCGACGTCGTCCCGCTCCTCGCCGACCAGGGCTACCGCGTCATCGTTCCCTACCTGCGCGGCCACGGCAGCACCAGCTTCCTGTCCCACCGCACCCCCCGTACCGCCGAGCAGTCCGCCATCGCCCTGGACATCATCGCCCTGATGGACGCGCTCAAGATCGAGAAGGCTGTTCTCGCCGGCTTCGACTGGGGCTCGCGGACCGCCGACATCATCGCCGCGCTGTGGCCCGAACGCGTCAAGGCCCTCGTCTCCACCAGCGGCTACCTCATCACCGACCGCAAGGCGCAGCTGGAGCCCGCCGCACCGGCAGTCGAGCACAACTGGTGGTACCAGTGGTACTTCGCCAGCGAACGCGGCAAGAAGGCCATGGAGGACGTCGACAAGCGCATCGCGCTGTGCCGTTACACGTGGACCCTCGTCTCCCCCAACTGGAACTTCGACGACGCCACGTTCCTGCGCACCGCCGAGGCGTTCAAGAACCCCGACTACGCCGCCATCGTGCTGTACAACTACCGCTGGCGCATCGGTCTCATCGAGGGTGAACGCCGCTACGACCGCTACGAGAAGCAGCTCGCGGCCCAGCCCAACATCAACGTCCCCACCATCACCCTCGACGCCGCGCTCGACCCCTTCACCCCGCCCGGCGACGGCTCCGCCTACCGCGGTCACTTCACCGGTGCCTACGACCACCGCACGATCACGAACATCGGCCACAACCTGCCGCAGGAGGCTCCGACCGCCTTCGCGCAGGCAGTGGTCGACGTCGATCACTTCTGAGCCCCCCCCCACCCGACACCGACGTGGTGACCCGCACCCCGCGTCGGCCACTTCGAGGAGGAGTCCCCCGATGAGCGAAGTCCAGTGGAACCGTCTGACCGCCGCCGAACTGCGTGCTCTGGCGGTGCAGGACGCGGTGGTGCTGCTGCCTGTGGGGGCCACCGAGCAGCACGGCCCTCATCTGCCCACCGGCGTGGACGACTTCCTGGCCTCGGAGGTGTGCAGACGGGCGGCGGTGCTGGCCTCGGAGCACACCGGCGTGGTGGTGACGCCTTCGGTCCCGACCGGACTGTCGGAGCACCACATGCCCTTCGGTGGCACGCTCACGCTCAGCCTGCCCACACTGCACGCACTACTGCGGGACATCTGCCGCTCCGTGATCCGGGCGGGTTTCTCCCGCATCCTGATCGTCAACGGGCACGGCGGGAACATGACCGCCCTCAACGCCCTCACGACCGAGCTGACCGCGGAGCTGGCGACGCCGATCGCCTTCGCCAGCTACTTCGGTGCCGGACGTGAGGCCGTGCGCGACGCCCTGGAGATCCAGGACGGCCTCATGCACGCCTGCGAGGGCGAGACGTCCATGATGATGGCCGTCCTCCCCGAGCTGATCCGGGCCGAGCACCTGCCCGAGGCGCACGGCCCGCGGATCACGCTGCCCGCTGAGTCCACCGACCCGGTGTACATGGCCGTGTCCTTCGACCGGATCACCGCGTCCGGCGTGGCGGGCGACGCCCGGGCGGCGAGCCCCGAAAAGGGGGAGCGGCTACTCACGGGCTGCGCGGCGGCACTGGCCGACATCATCGTGCGGGACCCGTGGACGAAGGAGGATGTCGAGGCGCAGTCGGCACGCTGAGGGCGGCACGGCCCGCCGGGGCGCGCAGCCCGCTGGAGGTGGTGTCCCGCGACGTCACTTCGTCCGCCCGGAGGGCGCGCCGGGGCGTCGCATGGCGGACCGGACTCTGCGCACAGTACGCCCCATCACCTGCGCCGTGACACGTGCGCGCAGGACTCATACACACGGCCGGGAAGAGCGATGCTCTTCCCGGCCGAGCCGGTGTTCAGGACCCACCGTCGCGCCTGAGCAGGTGCGCTGCCGGTTCGCGCGTGGGGCGTGGCAGGTGCTGCCGTCCGGGCAGCGCTCGAGGTAGCCCTGACGCTCCGGCTCCGGCCCGGGCTCCGCGTCCCCGAACGCCCCCGCGCGCCCCGGTCGGCGAGCGCCGCCTCGGCCACCACCGTCCCCGACCGCAGTCCGGACGCCCCGGGGTCGAAAGGGGCCTGCCGTCTTCGCCGGTACGGCCCGCACGGGTGCACCTCACCCCCGGGAAGCGACCGGTTCACCTCCTGCATGCCCCGGAAGCAGCCGCCGCGTCGCCGGCGGCGCCCTTCTCCTCGACGTCGCCCACGGCCTCTCACCTGCCCGTCCGTGGCCGTCCGCGCGATACCCAGCCCCGTGCACCGGCCGGCAATCCAGCCAAGCTCAGTCACCGCCTTGACAGGTGACGACTCCACATGACAAATTCGTCACCAGTCAGGGGGGTGACTTTGACCGGTGAGACCGGTCCGCCCCTTGCCGAAGTACCTGAAGGGGATATGTCGTGGTGAGTAACAAGGGTGGACGCAAGCGACTGGTGACGGGTGCGGTCTCGGCACTCACAGCGGGGCTCGCGCTCGGCGCGTTCGCCCTCAGCGGGAGCGCCAGCGGCGCGACCGGAACCGTCGAGACCCACAAGAGCGCCAAGCCGACGATCGTCCTGGAACACGGAGCCTTCGCCGACGGCTCCAGCTGGAACGGCGTCATCGCCGACCTGCGCGCCGACGGCTACCCCGTCGTCGCCGCCGCCAACCCCCTGCGCGGCCCCTCCTCCGACGCCGCCGCCCTGCGGACGGTCCTCGACCATGTGAAGGGCCCCAAGATCCTGGTCGGCCACTCCTACGGCGGCAACGTCATCAGCCAGGCCGCCACCGACGACCCGCAGGTCAAGGCCCTCGTCTACGTCGCCGCCTTCCTCCCGGCCACCGGCGAGAGCGCCCTGGAGCTCACGAACAAGTACCCCGGCTCCACACTTCCCGACGCTCTCGACCCCGTCACCTACCAGCAGGCCGACGGCACCACCGCCACCGACCTTTACATCCAGCAGGACAAGTTCCGTCACCAGTTCGCCGCGGACGTCCCCGCGCAGGACGCCGCCCTCATGGCCGCCGAGCAGCGCCCCATCGCCCAGTCCGCCCTGGAGGAGAAGGCCACCACGGCCGCCTGGGAGACCAAGCCCAGCTGGGACATCGTCACCACCCGCGACCTCAACATCCCCGCGGCCGTCCAGCGCTTCATGGCCAAGCGCGCCCACGCCCACACCACCGAGGTCGCCGCCTCCCACTCGGTCGCCGTCTCCCACCCCCACCTCGTCGCCGATGTCATCGAGCGGGCCGCCCGCGCCACCGTCCGCTGACACACCTCGCAGAGGCGGCGGAGCCCTTGGGTCCCGCCGCCCTCGGGCCATGTCCCGGACTTCACCGGCACCTCTCACATGTGCGGGACCCGCGCGAGAACGGACCTCATGAACTCGTCGTCCACGCGGGCGAACCGACCTTCCAGGAAACCGACTTCCGCAACCGGAGACGACGCGTTGCCTGTCCTCACCTCGCGGACCGCCGAGCGGACGGGACCGGCCCCCTGCCAGGAGCGGAACGGCGTGACCTGCCCGGTCGCACCCCGGGCAGGTGAACCCGCACGGCGTCCCGTCTCGTGCTCGTACCGGAAGTGTGAGGAGAGATGACACATGCTCGCGTACGACATCCGGGGTTGCGGGCCCGGCCTGGTGCTTCTGCACGGCATCGGGAGCACCGCGTCCGAGACGTGGGGAACCTTGGCCGACAGTCTCGCGGCCGAGAACACCGTCCTGCTTCCCGACCTTCCGGGGTCGGGGCGCACTCCCCTGCCCGGCGGCCGGCTGGAAGTGGATGCCGTGGCCGACGAGGTCGTGGCCACGGCCCGTGAGGCCGGGCTGGATGACTTCGTGGTCGCCGGCGCCTCACTCGGCGCGGCAGTCGCCGTCAAGGTCGCCGCTCGGCATCCCGACCGGGTCAACGGCCTGTTCACCCTCGCCGGCTTCGCCCGGCCCCGCACCGCGTTGTGGCTCCATCTGGAGAGGTGGGCGTCCCTGCGGGCCCGCCACGACAGTGAACTGAGCGCCTACGTGTCCACGTTGTCCTTCTCCGCGGACCATCTGGCCGCCCTCACCCCGGAAGGTGCCCAGGACGTGGCAGCCCGATCGGCGATGTCCGTTCCCGGCGCCGCCGAGCAGATCGCCCTCGCCCTGCGCATCGACGTCCGCGGCGATCTCCCAGCCATCACCGCCCCTTCCCTGGTCGTCGCGGCCATGGGAGACCGGTTCGTGAGCCCGGAACATTCGGTGGAGCTCGCCGAGGGCATACCCGGCGCACGACTGGCCGCAGTCCGGGGCGGACACACGGCGACCGTCGAGGAACCCGACCGGATCCTGGAGATACTCACCGAATTCCTCCGCGAGGTCCGCCGCTCCGACCCGCTGGGCTCCCGTGCCGCCACCTTCCCGCGCCCGGCCGCCGACGAGTCACAGCTGCTGCCGGCCGTACCGCTTCCCCGCTCTCCCGGATGACCCTGAATTCGACACGGTGACGGAGATGTCGCCGATCGCCTCCTGCGCGGCGGCGGCCAGGACAGTCGTCGGGGAGGGAGCTCGCCGCACTCGGCCGGCCACCGCTTCGTCCAGCAGCCCGAAGATCCGCGGCGCCACGACCACCGCGCGATGAACCAGCGGCTCGAACTGTTCCCGGACCGGCTGGTCGCCGATTACGTCGCGGCCTGACCGGCGGCAGGTAACCGGTCGCACATGCGCAAGACGCATCAACCACGTCCCACTGCCTGAGACGTGTGTTCAGTCGGTCAGACGGTTCAGGGCCACGGTCGCGAGGCGGAGCGCGGCATGCAGTTCCGTCACCTCGGCAATGGTGGGGCGGACGACGCCGCACCAACCGCTGCGCAGGCCCGGCCAGAACGCCAGCAGTACCTGGGTGCCCGCGAGACCCAAGTAGGCCGTGACATCCGTCCGGTCATCGGCCGTGGGCGTCCAGGAGAGCAGTACGCGGCCCTGCGGGAGGCGGGACGGGCCGCTCAACGGCATCCAGGTGGCCAGGAGCCTGCCGCCCACCGCCGTCACGATCGCGCCCCGGACGCCGGCCGGCATGGGGTCCCGCGTCAGCGTGGACAGTTCGACAGGTGTCCGACGGGCGTCTGAGCCCTCGGAAGAACCCCGAACCAGAGTGAGAACGGGCCTGTCCCCGCCGCCGGCCGACCTGCCCCCGCCGCCGACGGCCCTGGGCCGCCGCCCGGACGGAGACTGCCTGGCCCGCGAACGGTCGCAGCACGGCCGGCCACATCTGTCGTGCCTCGTCACGCTCTCCCCCTCTGTGCTCTATGTGTGTGTGAACCTCGTGCCGTCAGTCTTCCGGAGGCGGGGACCGTGCACATCGGTCATCTGACTGCCCTGGGCCTGCGGGCGTAGGCCGGGTTCGATCCGCTCGTCGTCGGCGCAACGGCCGTCCTCGCACTGACCCTGCTGGGCTTCTCACCCAGGCAGCCCGTCCTTCGCTACTACGGCATCGCGTACACCACCGGGCTCCTGGCCACAGTCCTGGTCAAGGGCGTGTGAAATGTGAGACCGGTGATCCGTGGCTGCGGGTCCCGCGGCGTTACGGCGCAGCGTCGTAGGCTCAGCAGAGGTCGTCGCCCTGGTAGAGGGTGAGCGACCGCACCGCCTCCACGTACAGCCACACCGGGGTCAGGACGAGCCCGAACGCGGCCGGCCAGGACTGATCGCGGGACGCGCCGTACGTGATGCCGTCCTCGATCTGCCGGAAGTACATGGGCAGAAAGGACACTCCGAGGACGACGCCCAGGAGTCCCATGAAGACGCCGAGGCCGAAGGGGCGCAGACCCAGTCCGTCCGCGCCCATGAGGGGGAACAGCATCCAGTCCGACAGGGCGAGGGTGCCCAGGCCGAGCAGTGCGGCGCCGACGAAGGCGTGGAACCGGCGGTTCGCCCGCATCCAGTGCAGTGCGTGGGCGAGGAGGGCTCCGGCGGAGGCCGTGATCGTCCCGAGCACGGTCTGGACGAAGACACCGGGTGACAGGTGGCTGGAGGCCGTCGCCGAGAGCACACCCAGGAACACGCCCTGGCACGCCGCGAATGCCAGGGTCAAGGAGGGGGACGGCAGGTTCTTGCGGTACTGCCTCAGCAGCAGCGCGGCGGCTAGGAGTCCGGCGGCGGTGACGATGCCGTACGACGCGGCCGTACCGAGCCGGGCGAGCGGCAGCGCCGTCCATGACAGGACCGCCGCGAGGGCCGTGACGCCGAGCGCCGCCGCCGCACGGGGCAGAACGGTGTCGATCGTCATCAGATCGCCGACGAAGAACGGCATCGCAGTGGGGCCGTCGTCGTGGACCTGCTCCAGGTCCTTGCCCGCCCTGATCCGGTCGCGCGCGACGGCGGCCCCGGCCCGCGGGTCCCGGGCCGCCGTCTTCTGCCCGCCTCGTCGCCCGAACTGCGGCCGGGAAAGTATCGGGTTGCTGCTCTTCAACGAACGCTGCTCGACCAGTGCCACGCCAAATCCTCTTCTCCGTCTCGGACGTACCGTCACCCGTGCCCCGCAGTCCGGCGCCCGTCGGCACTCCGGGGCTCACGAACGCCGACGGGCTCGCCGGACGTCTCGGCCGAGCTCAGCCTGCGCCACCGGACGAATCACTCACATCAGTCACTTGACGGTGGAAGGAGAGCCATGCCACGGGTCCGCGACGGGCAGTCACGGCGGCTCGAATCCCAGCTCCCTCGCAGCCGTCTCAGGCGTGGGCTGCGACCAGTACGTCGCCACGGCCTCGTCGGCGGACAGCGACCGCGGCTCGGCCACGTCCAGGTAGATCGTGCCGCGCAGGTGGTCGGTCTCGTACTGCACGATGCGCGCGGGCCAGCCGGTGAACACCTTGTCCGATCGTGTGGCCCCGCTCGTCCTGCCCCCGCAGCCGCACCTGGGCGTGGCGGGCGACCACTTCCTGCCGGCCGGGCACGCTCAGGCATCCCTCGAAGAACGCGGCCCCGGTGTCGCCCTCGGGCTCGTAGAAGGGATCGACCAACACCCGGAAGGGCAGCGGGGTGGACGCACGCGCCCTCAGGGCCTTCTCCGGTCCGCGCGCCCGGTCCTCCACCACCGCGATACTCAGCGGAATCCCGACCTGGGGCGCGGCCGGTGCGACGCCGGGGGCCGCCCGCAGCGCCGTTCCTGCGCGCCGGACGGCCCGCATCCGTTCCGGTTCGCGGCCTGCCGCCCCACGGCAACTTCCACGACCTCGACGGCCCGAGCTATTACGCCGTAATAGTGATGCCGTCCCGTTCTGTCCCAATCTGGGCATCACCTCGCGGGCCGCGCTCAGGGACGCGCTCTCCGGTCTCGACGCCGCGAGATGACGAACGCCGACAACTTCGCCGATCGCCCAGTCATTTGACGTATGCCGGGCGCCGCGTCGCTGCGCACAGTGGACGCGGGGTCGCCCGTGAGGGCTGTCCTCCCCCGCGGCGGCGTCCGATCCCGCCGTGCACCACGAGAGGGGATCCGGATGCCCGGCGCCTCGGACAGCCATCCGGACATCCACTGGCCGTCCGGCTTCTCACCCGAGCACGCCCACGGCTTCTGTCAGGCGCAGATCGTCGTGCACGCCACGCCCGCCACGGCCTTCGGCCTGCTCACCGATGTGACGCGGTGGCCGGACTGGCTTCAGGGTATCACCCAGGCGGATCCCGGCGCTCTCGACGAGACCTTCCAAGTGACGTTCCACGGGCACCGGTTCGACATCTTCGTGGGCGAGCCGGTGCCGCCCCATCGGCTCGGCTGGTCGGCCGTCGGCGCCGGTGTGCAGCTGTACCGGACGTGGTCGCTC
Organism: Streptomyces sp. NPDC057486; assembly: GCF_042802415.1. NCBI lineage: Bacteria > Bacillati > Actinomycetota > Actinomycetes > Kitasatosporales > Streptomycetaceae > Streptomyces > Streptomyces sp. NPDC057486. The sequence continues at coordinate 8,828 of NZ_JBHVEE010000212.1, forward strand.
ACCGCGGTCGAGCGCGGCACGCATGTGGTGACCGAGAACGTCGTACGCGGTCCCGCCGCCCAGTCCCTGAACACGCTGTCCCCCCTGTGGGCGTCACGGCTGCACAGCCTGTGGCTCGCGCAGCTCAAGAGGCTTTCGGAGTAAGGGCTGTCCCGTAATCCCTGGCGGGCGCACGACGCTGGCTACGGCACCTCGCTGCGTTGTCGGAACGCCCGAATACGCCCAGTATGAGGACGCTCCTCCGCCTTGCGATGCACCGCATCCGACGCCCCGCGCTGATCCACCAGGGATTACGGGACAGCCCTTACGCGCCCGAGGAGGGCCGCGCGTAGCCGCCGCCGCTGACGTCGGACGGATGCCGACGGCCGGCGTCCGTGCGGGCGCCGGCCGGTCGAGTTGCGCTGTCCGGTGGCTCAGGCGGCCTGGACGGTGCCCTTGGCGGCGGGGGCGGTGTCCTTGGCGGCGTCGGCGGCGCCGGTGGTGTCGCCGGTCCTGCGGGACGGCTTGAGGAAGAGGGCGAGGAGGATGCCGACAGCGAGGGGCGGGGCGATCCAGAGATAGCCGGTGGCCATGGCGTGGGCGAAGGCGTCGAGCGCGGTGTCGCGCAGGGCGGCGGGCAGCCGGCCGATGGTGTCGGGGCGGGCGGCGTCGAAACCGCCGACGGTCGGCAGGACGTGGGTGCGGTCGGCGAAACCGGTGTTCAGGAGGGTGCCGAAGACGGCGACTCCGAAGGCGGCGCCGATGGAGCGGGCAAAGGTGACCACGGCGCTCGCGGCGCCGAGGTCGGTGGCGGGGACGCTGTTCTGGACGGTGGTCAGCACGACCATCGGCACCATGCCGATGCCGACACCGGTGATCAGGAAGTAGACGCTCAGCACGAGGGTGCCGGTCGCTGCCCCGATGGTGCTCAGCAGGAGCAGCCCGGCGAGGTTGGCGGCGAGACCCGCGAGCAGGATCACACGCAGCCGGTCGACGTGGGCGGCCCAGCGTCCGGCCAGGGACTGGCTGATGACCAGACCGGCGACCAGCGGCAGCATGTGGATGCCGGAGAGAGTGGCCGAGACGCCGTGGACGATCTGGAGGTATGTCGGCAGGTAGACCAGGACGGCGAACATCGCGGCGTTGGCGAAGAACCCGATCAGCGAGGAGAAGGCCACGGTCCGTGAGGCGAGCATGGCCGGCGGCAGGACCGGGGCGGCGGCGCGGCGCTCGACGGGCAGCAGAAGCACGGCCAGCGCGACGGTGGCGACGATCAGGCCGACGATGGCCGGCGATCCCCAGCCCCAGCGCTCACCGAAGGACGTGGTCAGGACCAAGCCGGTGGCGATGGCTGCCAGGATGGTGGCGCCGAGGTAGTCGATACGGACCTTGGCTCCCCGGGTGGCCGCGGGCAGCGCCCTCGCGGCGATCACCAGGGCGACGGCGCCTACGGGCAGGTTGATCAGGAAGGCCCACCGCCAGGAGAGCTGGTCGGTGAAGACACCGCCGAGCAGAGGACCGACGATGCTGGCTACGCCGTAGACCGATCCGAACATGCCCTGGTACCGGCCGCGCGCGCTCGGGGCGACGATGTCACCGACCAGGGCGAAGGTCAGCACGATCATTCCTCCGCCGCCCACGCCCTGGAGCACCCGGGCGCCGATCAACTCGGGCAGGTTCTGCGCCAGACCGCAGGCGACCGAGGCGATCAGGAAGATCGTGGTCGCGGCCAGGTAGAGCCGCTTGCGGCCGAACATGTCACCGAGCTTGCCCCACAGCGGCGTCACCGCCGTCGATGCGAGCAGGTACGCGGCGCTGACCCAGGCGATGTCGTCGAACCCGTTGAGCTCCTCCGCTATCCGGGGCAGCGCGGTCGAGACGATCGTCTGATCCAGGGCCGCGAGCAGGACCGCGAGGATCAGCGCGCTCATGGCGGCGGCGACACCACCCACCCGGGGTGATGAGGACTGTGTCGGTGATGGGGACGGTGACTTCGGCATCGGAACTCGTCTTTCTCCAAAAGGGGTGGCGGGAGCGCTGCCCCTGCCGCCCGCCAGCACGGTGGCGCCTCACTTGATTGGCACTACCCGATCTATCTGTCACTTCAATGTAGCACTTAATCTGAGGTCCTTCACACCTACGAGGTGATAGGTGTCTCAGGCTTCACAACGCGCGGTTAGACTCGCTGCTGTGAGAGCCGACGCAGCGCGCAACCTGGAAGCCGTCCTGACCACCGGGGCCCGCATGCTCGCCGCCGACCCGGGCGCGAGCATCGCGAGCATCGCC
>NZ_JBHVEE010000213.1:0-10738 GCF_042802415.1 Streptomyces sp. NPDC057486
CGGAGCAGCCGGCTGCACGGACAGCACACCACCCAGGCGTGCCAGGTCCGTGCAGACACCGGGCGGACATCACAGCATTACGTGATGACTCTTAGCGCCAGACGTTCCTCCAAGCCTGAGAGGAACCAGCATGCCCCCAGCAAGAGCACTAATCACCGCCGTTGATACTTACCACGCGCGCTCCCCCCACCTCAGGTAAGCGCAAACGCTCAGACGCGGCACCCCATGATGCCGACTTCCCCGCCGCCTACAGGCTGGCCACTGCGGACGAAGTCGCCGCAGCTTTCGCCTACCTCGCGGGCCCCCTCGCAGGATCAATGACCGGCACGGCGCCAGCGGTCGGCAGCGGGCTCGCGCCTGCGGCTACCACAGGCTGACCCAGGAAGTCCCTGGCCGGGTCACGGCACCTCCCCAACCGGCCTGACCCGGCCGGGCACCACCAGCGAAAGGCAAAACCCACCATGCGCACCACAGCACTCGGGCGCAGTACCACCGTGACCAGCGAGCTCTCCCTCGGCGCCGCCCCGCTCGGCAATCTGTTCCACGCGGTCACCGACGAGGAAGCCGCCGCGGCAGTCGAGGCTGCCTGGGCCAACGGGGTCCGCACCTTCGACACCGCCCCGCACTACGGGCTGGGCCTGTCCGAGCGCCGCCTCGGCCAGGCGCTGCGTAGCAAGCCGCGTGGCCAGTACACGCTCTCGACCAAGGTCGGCCGCCTGCTCCGCCCCCGCGATGAGCAAGGAGACGACCTGGCCAACGGCTTTGCCGTCCCCGCCACCCACGAGCGCGCGTGGGATTTCAGCGCCCATGGCGTGCGCGCCAGTCTAGAAGAAAGCCTGACCCGCCTCGGCCTGGACCGGGTCGACATCCTCTACCTGCACGACCCACACGATCACGAGCGCGCGGCCTTCGACTCCGCCTACCCCGAGCTCGAGCGGATGCGCGCCGAGGGGCTTGTCGGCGCGATCGGTGTCGGCATGAACCAGACCCGCATGCTGGAGCGGTTCGTCCGCGACACCGACATCGACGTAGTTCTGCTGGCCGGCCGCTACTCCCTGCTCGACCACAGCGGCCTGACCTCTTTGCTCCCCCAGGCCGCCCGACGCGGCGTTTCCGTCGTCATCGGCGGGGTGTTCAACTCCGGCCTGCTCGCCGACCCCAGACCCGGCGCGACCTTCGACTACGCCCCCGCCTCGCAGGACCTCCTGGATCGGGCGCTGGCTATCAAGGCCCTGTGCGAGACCTTCGACGTCCCGCTTCGGGCCGCGGCGCTCCAGTTTGCGCTCGGGCACCCGGCCGTCGCCAGTGTGCTCGTCGGCGCACGTACTGTTGCCGAGGTCGAGGACGCTGCCCGCATGATCCACCATCCGATCCCTGCGGACATGTGGCTCGCGCTACGCTGCCAGGGCCTGCTTCCGTCGAACGCCCCACTGCCCGCGCTGGACCCGGGAGTGTCCCCTTAACGGATCTGGCTCACTCCCGATTTGCGCCGTGAGGCGCTGTTGGTTCGAGTGGAGGTGGAAGACCTGCACCAACTCGCTGTCAGAGAAGTGAGGTTGTAGCTGAGGGCAGCCTGATCCGGATGAAGGGGAGGGCGGGAGCGGCCCTGACAACGCCGGGACGTGACCAGTACTGCCAGCTGGGGCATTCCCGTTCTGGTAATCGATGAGATTGGCTGTGCGCGACGAGGCGCTGATGGATCTCGCGGGATCAGAGGCCCGCCGCCGTCTCTACAACCCCGCCGAGCCGCTGCCGAGCGGCGAGTGGCGTGTCACGGTGACCACCACCGAGCCCAGTGAAGCGAAGAAGACGGTGGACGTGGTGGCACGAGACATCGCCGCCGCCCCCGAACCCCAGCAGGCCACGGGTGCTCAGGAGCCGGGGGACGCCTCAGCCCCAGCCACCTCACGTCAGTGGCCAAGGTCGTCCTCACGCTGGAGCTGCGACGCTGGAAGAGCTCAATGGTTCATATCTATTTGATAGCGGGTGCTCAGTGAATCCCATCTAGGGGCTTGACGGGAGAGGATCTCGCACCCAGACTCGTGCCACCTTGAGGCGACCGGCACGCGCAGCTCGCAGCGCCCCGGTCGTCGGTGATCGATCGTGACGGGAGTCTGAGCTGGTGCCCTGTGGTGCGCGCGTGGATGTCGCAGCAGCCTGGTGACGAAGGCCTAAGAATCAGATTTATCTGTCGTAGTCTCTTGTGAGGCTAGAACAAAGGGCATGTGCATGCTCACTCGGCTGGAAGGCGGGACCGGTGTGGAGCAGATCCTCCTGGGGAGCCGTGCTCGTGGCCGCCGGACTGCTCCTCGGTACCACTGCCTGCGGCGGGAACGGCTCGTGGCGGGATCTCTGATGGCATCTGCGCCCATATTCGTGGCTTTCCTCTTCCCCAGTGGCAATTTCTTCCATGGCATCGCCCTCACTGGCAGCAAGGGCTGACGGGCTCCTCATCTCAACGAGGAGTGAAAGGACTCCAAGAATGGACGACATCAGGCTCGGCGTGATCGGGCTGGGTGTACGCAGCGACATGGTCGGGCTCGCGCACCGGCCGGGGGCCGGCTCCCGAAGGGTCGCCTGCTGCGACCGGGACCGCCGGATACTCGACGCCGCGCCGGAGCGCTTCGGCGCCGGTGTACGGACCACGACCGACCACCGCGAGTTGCTGGACGCAAAGCTGGACGCGGGGTTCATCCTGACGCCGGATCACACTCATGAGCCCCTCGGGCGGATTTCCTGCGGGCCGGCGTCCCGGTGTTCCTGGAGCAGGTGACCACCGTGCTCAAGCCGATCGTCGTCGGCCTCGACGGCTCACCCGAGCGCGCCGCGCGGCCGACTGGTACATGACGCACCTCTCCACCCACCCAGGAGCAGCCGTGAACGCAATTCGCCCCGCCGCCCAGGTGACGGTCACCGACTCCGGCTTCTTGCGCGCCGGTCGGTCCCACCAGATCGTCTCCGCCGCCATTCACTACTTCCGCGTTCACCCCGACTTGTGGGACGACCGTCTGCGCAGATTGCGCGCCATGGGCGTGAATACCGTAGAAACCTACATCGCGTGGAACCTCCACGAGCCAGTCCCGGGGCAGCACGACTTCACAGGCCAGGCCGATGTCGCCCGCTTCATCACCACCGCCGGCGGCCTCGGGCTGGACGTGATCGTCCGATTGGGCCCCTACATCTGCGCGGAATGGGAGTTCGGTGGCCTGCCCGCCTGGCTGCTTGCGGATCCCGACCTGCGGTTGCGCTGCACCGACGAGCGCTACCTCACCGCAGTGGACGCCTGGTTCGATGTGCTGCTGCCCGTCCTCGTCCCACTGCTGTCCAGTAACGGCGGTCCCGTGGTGGCCATGCAGGTCGAGAACGAATACGGAAGCTATGGCACCGACACCGCATATCTGCAACACCTTCGGGACGGCCTGATCCGCCGCGGCGCCGACTGCCTGCTGTTCACCGCCGACGGCGTCACCGACCCCTGCCAGCGCGGCGGGCACATCCCCGGCACCCTGGCCACGGCAACCTTCGGCTCCCGCCCTGAGAATTCCCTGGCCGTGCTGCGCCGCCACCAGCCGACCGGCCCGCTGATGAGCATGGAGTACTGGCACGGCTGGTTCGACCACTGGGGCGAGCACCACCACGTCCGCGACACACAGGAAGCTGCGGACGACCTGGACTGGATGCTCGCCCAAGGAGCCTCGGTCAACATCTATATGGGCCACGGCGGCACCAACTTCGGCTGGTGGAACGGCGCCAACCACGACGGAACCACCTACCAGCCCACCTGCACCAGCTACGACTACGACGCACCCGTCGGCGAAGCAGGAGAACTGACCGAGAAGTTCCACGCCTTCCGCAACGTGATCGCACGGCACTTCGGTCCGATCAGGCACGAGCCGCCAACCCTGCCTGCCAGGCTCACCGCCCGAGTGCTGAAGCCGAGTGGCACGGCCTCACTGCGAGCATCTCTGGACTCCCTGTCCGAGCCGCTCCAGCGGGTGGCACCCGAGCCCATGGAGGCTCTGGGCCAGGGGTACGGACTGATCCACTACCGCACCCGGGTGCGTGGCTCCTTCCCGGACGCGACGCTGCGCATCTCCGGCCTCGCCGACCGCGCGCAGGTCTTTCTGGACGGCGCACCGGTCGGATTCCTTGAGCGCGACCGTCCGACGGACGGGCTGCCGCTCAGTATCGACGCCGCCGGCGCCGAACTGGAGGTGCTGGTGGAGAACATGGGGCGGATCAACTACGGCCCCTGGCTGGAGGACCGCAAGGGAATCAGTGGCGGGGTGCGCCTGGACACCCAGTACCAGTTCGGCTGGGAGATCCGTCCGCTGCCCCTCGATGACCTGACGAAGCTTCAGTTCGGGCGGCTCGCGACCGATGGCCCCGCGTTCCACCTCACGGAGGTGCATCTCGCAACCCCTGCCGACGGCTTCATCGCCCTCCCCGGCTGGACCAAGGGCATGGTGTGGCTGAACGGGTTCGCGCTCGGCAGGTACTGGGACCGCGGTCCCCAGCGCACCCTCTACGCGCCAGCCCCCGTGTGGCGCACCGGGCGCAACGAGATCGTAGTCCTGGAACTGCACCAGGCCGGGGAGACCGTCGAGATCCGGGATCGCCCCGATCTGGGACTCACGGGCTGAAGGGCCCGCGGGCCCGACTTGACGTCCCGGCTGGTCAAGGCCACTCAATCGGGCCCCGGCCAGCCTGTCGCATCACAGGCTTACGGGATCTTTCGGACATGCTCTCCGTAATCCCGTAGTAGCGATGCATCGAATAGTCACTGGTGGATGAAGGGTCCTCGACAGTGAGCAGGCGATATGAGGAGATCGCATCTCTCAACGGAGGCCGCTTGCGACATGATCTCCGCGTAGTGGTGTGATTCACCCATTCCAGGATGGATCGGATGAACGGCAGCCGGATACGAGCAGACGTGAAGTCCCTGGTAGGACAGGTCTCACCACAAGATTATGTCCGTAACCGCCAGTGGCTTCACGTTGGTCACCTATGTTGCCGCGCGCGACGTCCCGCGCCACGTCGTGGACTAAATTTCGCGTCTGCCGGCCGCGCGCCGGCGGCAGATCGGCTCTCCGCGTGGTAGCCGGGCGCTCGGACCGTTCCGGCAGGCGGTGTTGGTGCTGCGCTGATTCCGCGAGCGCGCTGCGTGCACTGTCTGGCCCGCGACGCCGGCATCTTTCAGGCCACCGGCTACCGCTACCTGCACGAGGGCGTTCTCGTCCGTCGCCCAAAAGGCAGATCGGAATGAGGACTTCACGTCGACACCCGCATGTTCAACACCCTGCTGCGGCACGTCCGGGCCCTCGGAGAACGCACCGCCGCCGAGCTCAAGCAAAGATGGCGCACCCTGCAACACATCACGCTCAGCCCAGCGGGATCGGCGGCATCGCGCGAGCAGCCCTCGTCCTCAACGGAATCTGGAAGTGATCACCGCTGAGAAAATCCCAATCAGTCGACGTGACAGCGCCCAAATGACGCCTGCTCACCCACCTGAGCGACCCCACAACGATCAACGAAAACATCGAAGGTCGAGATGCTCATGAACATTACAGATTCCTCCGCATACGTCGAAGACCGGTCGCCCGGCAGCGGGCGGCTCCGTCCGCGGGCGGCGTTTGCTTCCGACGCCCCGGTGATCCCGCTCGACGGCGCCTGGCGGTTCCGGCTCGCCACAGGCTTGGACGACCTGACCGAGGGCCTGCCCGAGGCGGGTTTCGACGACGCCGCGTGGGAACTGCTGGAGGTCCCGTCGTGCTGGCAGATGGCCGGGATTCCCGGCAAGCCGCGCTACGGAGCCCCGGCTTACACGAATACCCAGTATCCCTTTCCGGTTGATCCGCCCCGAGTTCCCGAGCAGAACCCGACCGGGGAGTACCGTCGGGCTTTCGACGTACCGGACGGATTCCCGATCGAGGACGCGGTGCTCCGGTTCGAGGGCGTCGACTCCTGTTTCGCCGTGTGGCTCAACGGGATCCGGCTCGGTGACGGCAAGGGGAGCCGGCTCCCTACCGAATTCGACATCTCGTCCACGCTGCGCCCGGGGCGTAACGTGCTGGCGGTGCGCGTGCACCAGTGGTCCTCCGGCAGCTATCTGGAAGACCAGGACATGTGGTGGCTGTCGGGGATCTTCCGGTCGGTATCGGTGATCGCCCGCGGGATCGAGGATTTCTTCGTCCGCACCGACTTCGACCACCAGACCGGCCGTGGCACACTGTCGGTCCGGACCATGTCCTCGGCCCGGTTGTCCATACCCGAACTCGGATTGATCGACGCCGATCCCGCCGGACCGCACACCTTCGAAGGCGTCACCGCGTGGTCGGACGAAGAGCCCAAGCTCTACGAGGGCAGTCTGACCACCGGCGGCGAGCGAGTGGGCCTGCAGATCGGCTTCCGCACCATCGCGGTGGTCGACGGGGTGCTGACTGCGAATGGCCGACCGCTGACCTTCCGGGGCGTCAACCGGCACGAATGGCACCCGCTGACCGGACGGACCCTCACCGAGGAGACCATGCTGGCCGACGTGCTGCTGATGAAGCAGCACAACGTCAACGCGGTCCGAACCAGCCACTACCCGCCGGACACCCGGTTCCTGGACCTCTGCGACGCCTACGGCCTGTGGGTCCTCGACGAATGCGACCTGGAGACCCACGGTTTCGCGTACGCGAACTGGCGCGGCAATCCCAGCGACGACCCCGCGTGGCTGCCCGCCTATCTCGATCGTGCCGAGCGCATGGTGCAGCGGGACAAGAACCACCCCTGTGTGGTCGCCTGGTCGCTGGGCAACGAGGCCGGTACGGGGCAGAACCTGGCAGCCATGGCCGCCCTGATCCGCGAATACGACGACTCCCGGCCGATCCACTACACCGGCAACAACGAGAGCGGTTCCTACGTCGACATCTACGGCTTGATGTACCCCGGTATCGACGAAGTCGAGGCGATCGGCCGGGGCCGCGAACAGCGCACCACCGACCCGGCCGAAGACGAGCACCGCCGCGGTCTACCGTTCATAGCGTGCGAGTACGCCCACGCGATGGGCAACGGCCCAGGCCTTCTGGCCGAGTACCAGGCCGTGTTCGAGTCGCATCCTAGGCTGGCCGGCGGCTTCGTCTGGGAGTGGATCGACCACGGCATCGCGCAGGTCGCCGAGGACGGCTCACCGTTCTACGCCTACGGCGGCGATTTCGGCGAGGAGATCCACGACGGCAACTTCGTGGCCGACGGGCTGGTCTTCCCCGACCGGACGCCCTCGCCGGGGCTCGTCGAGTACAAGAAGGTGATCGAACCGGTCCGGATCGTCATCGACGCCTCCACACGGCGGATTGGCATCCGCAGCCTCCACCACAGCCGCGACACGGGATACCTGCGTTTCTCCTGGACCGTCGAAGACGACGGCAAGCCGGTTGGATCCGGTGAGTTGTCCGTACCGCCCGTCGCACCGGCAAACGAGACGCTGGTGGCCTGGTCCGACGACCTGACCGCGGCGGTCGACGCCTCGGCCAAGGCTGCCTCCGGCTGCGAGGTGTGGCTGACCCTCAGGGCCGCTCTCGCCGAGGACGCGAGCTGGGCCGATGCCGGTCACGAGATCGGCTGGGGGCAGGGCTTGCTGAGGCCGAGCACGCCGACGACGGACTTCACCCTGGCCGCCGCTCTCGTCTGCGAGGACGCCATCACGCTCGGCGCCGGCCGGTTCGACCGCCGAACCGGCGCGCTGACGCGGCTCGGCGCCCTGGATCTCGACGGGCCGCGGCTGGACGTCTGGCGTGCCCCGACCGACAACGACGAACTCGGCCTGGCTGAGGCCGCCGCATGGCGCGCGGCCGGCCTGGACCGCATGCATCACCGAACCCTGACCGTCGAGCCCGGCCCGTCGGGCCTGGTGGTCAGCGCTCGCCTGGCCGCCTCGGGTTCCTGCTCCGGGCTGGGCATCGTCTACCGCTGGACGACCCCGCAAGCCGAGGCGGGCGCCGACGCGACCGGCCTGCGCCTCCAGGTCACGGTCACCCCCGAAGGCGACTGGCCGGTTCCGCTGCCGCGCCTGGGAGTGTCGATGTCCTTGCTCGGCACCGACGCCGACGTCGAATGGTTCGGACGCGGCCCGGGCGAGGCCTATCGGGACTCGCAGGCGGCCGGCCGCGTCGGCCGTTTCCGGTCCACCGTCGTGGCGCTGCAGACCCCGTACGTCCGGCCACAGGAGAACGGCAACCGGCGCGAGATCCGCCACGCACGGATCACCACTTCGCACGGCCCCAGCCTGCTGATCTCCGGGCTCCCGGTCATCGACCTGACCGCACGGCCGTGGAGCACAGCGGCGCTCGCCGCCGCGGATCACCACAACCAGCTGCGTCCGGACGGCCGGATCCGTCTCCACCTGGACAGCGAACACCACGGCCTGGGCACCGCCTCGTGCGGCCCGGCGCAGTCACCGCAGCACGCCCTGGTCGCCGCCCCCGCGACCTTCGCCATGGAATTCGCCGTGGACTGACAGGCAGTGACGACCTGGGCTACACCCCCGTCGGGACGGTCCACATCGCACAGTCCCGGATGTACGTGGCCTCTGCGGACAGCCCGGAAACCGGCACGCTGACCACCAACGTCCTCGAAGGCAAGCCGGACACCGACTGGCAAACCCAGCAGTCCGGCACCACCGCACCACTGCCCCACGAGATCCAGATCAACCTCGGCGGCAAGAACCCCGAGCCCGTGTCTTGCCTGTTCTTCCTGCCGCGGCAGGATGCGGCCAACGGCCGCATCGCCAAGTACGAGGTGTACACCGGTACGGATGGCAAATTGTCATTGGGATCCCGTTGTGCAGGACCACGAGCGACGCAAGTCCCGCGCGGCCGTCACGGTCGGCGCCGCCGACATGCTCGACGGCCGCGCCGACCCGGCCCGCGCGTACGTCGGCAAGGTCACCACCTTCGACCGCGAACCCCCGGCCCCGGAGAACTGGCTCGACCACCTGGCACTGTGGGACAAGCATCACCAGGAGCAGGACGGCGCGCTTCCCCTGGAGACGTGTGTGGTCGACGTCGCCAGCCCCGAACTCACCGGCGGACAGCTGCTGGGCGCATCGGAGATGGCGGAGCTCGGCGGCATCACCGCCTCCACGCTGCGGGCCCACGTCTCGCGCGGCAACAGCGAGGTGCCCCAGCCGCAGGCTAGCGTCAGTGGCCGCGACCAGTGGGCGCGGGCGGTGGCCGACGACTGGATGGAGGCACGCCAGCGCTCATACGAGAGGATCAAGGCCACCATGTCCGCCGGTGACCGCGACAACCTCTCGCCCGGCGCGGCCGCGGTGCGCGACCGGTTCGCCGACGACTTCCGCCACACCCTGTGGGGACGGCCGGACGTGCGGAAGCGGTGGATCCTGCGCCAGCGCAACGAGACGTCCGTGCGCGAGGTCTCCGACACGCTCGCCCCCCACACCGGCCAGCGGCAACTGCACGTCATGTCCAACGACCACGGCATGCCGACGACCCACCAGCCCCTCGCCAAAATGCAACAGCCCCACCGCGCCAACTTCGGCGTGATGAGGCTGCAGGGTGCTGGTGGACGTCGCGGACCGGCCCCGCACGCTGGGAGTGCCGGCCGCCTCATCACGTGGAGGCCTGGCCCTCCGGCCTGAAGTTGGAGGGGCTGACGCCTTGGTACTTCCGGAAGACCGTCGCGAAGTACTGCGAGGATGAGAAGCCCAGCTCGTGGGCGACTTCGGTGACCGTGGCCTGTGGTTCCTCCGCGAACCGGGTGACGGCCCGCTCGATCTTCCTGCGCAGGATGTAGTCCTTGGGAGTTGTCCCGGTTGCCTCACGGAACACCTGGTAGAAGCGGCTGGGCGCGAGCCCGAATGCCCTGGCGAGGCCGACGGCGTCCACTGGTTCCGACAGGTTGGCCTCGATCCAGTCCAGCGCCCGAAGGATGTGCGGATGCGCCAGGGCGACGCCGGAAGGCGGCCGTCGATGCCGACATGCCCGGGCCAGCCGCAGCACGGCCGAGCTGACGACGTGGTAGAGCATGCCGTCGGCGATCCAGTCGTCATGCCCCGCTGCGATGCGAAACGCACTCTCCAGCTCCGTGACGACCTCTTTCGGCGCTTCCCACGCCTCGGAGTCCTGTTCGGCGAGCAGGCTGATCGCCCGGTGCAGCGCGTCCTTCGGCGCGTCCGCGGCCGACTTGAGGATCAGCCAGAACAGCTCACCGCGCGGCTGCATCTCCACGCCTGTGGAGTAGGTGTGCCCCGGAGGGATGCAGAGGACCTCCATGGGGCGTACGACTGTCGCGACGCCGTCGATCTCGAACACCACCGGCCCGCGCCGGGGCAAGGCCAGCACGACCAACGACGCGTGCCGATAGGGGTGAAGCGGTTCGTAGGCGTGCAGGTATCGGTAGCGTCCGAGTGCCATCAGCGGGGCCAGAGACCGCCCGGCGAGGTCCAGCACGGTTCGTTCGGCCGTCGTCCCCAGTTCAATGCGGTCACTGGTGATCACGGACATGAATGACAATCTACGTCGCAGAAAGCCGCACGCCAACAGGCATCATCGGATCCTAGATGATCGATTCCAAGGGATCGCCTGCGCGCATAGAAGGAGGGAGTCCAACGTCAGTGTGTGAAGACAGAGTTGGACTCCCTCGCGACCGCACTCTATGTGAAGACCGACGACCTGTTGAAGGATTCGCCGCAGTTTGCCCCGTGGCGGCCGGCTGTGGGCATTGCGCCGCAGCT
>NZ_JBHVEE010000214.1:0-10653 GCF_042802415.1 Streptomyces sp. NPDC057486
CGGGCAGCGCTGCCCGTCCCCGGCCTAAGCGCGACGGGCCCGTCAGACCTGCGCCGCGCCCCGGTCCGGGACACAGCGACCGTCCTCGGTGCGGTACGTCCACCGGGCGCCCTTGCTCACCAGTTCCTTGACCGCGCGGACGAAACGCTCGATGTGCTCGTCCGGCGTGCCCGCGCCGAAACTGACCCGGATCGCATTGAGTGACCGCTCGCCCGGCTCGGCCTCCGGCGCACCGCACTCGCCCGGGTCCTGCGGGTCGCTGCCCAGCAGGGTGCGGACCAGCGGGTGGGCGCAGAACAGTCCGTCGCGCACCCCGATGCCGTACTCGGCGGAGAGCGCCGCGGCGAAGTGCGAGCTGTTCCAGCCCTCCACCACGAAGGAGATGACGCCTACCCGCGGGGCGTCGTCGCCGAACAGCGACAGCACCTTGACCTGAGGGACCTCGGCGAGGCCTTCGCGGACCCGGGTGACGAGCTGCTGCTCACGGGCGACGAGCCGGTCGAAGCCGGCCTCGGTGAGCGCCTTGCAGGCGGAGGCGATGGAGTAGACACCGATGACATTGGGCGAACCGGCCTCGTGCCGGGCGGCGGTCGAGTGCCACTCCACGTCCACGCCGCCGTCGGTGCGCCGGGCGACCTTCCGCGAGGCGCCGCCGCCGGCCAGGTACGGCTCGGCGTCCTGCAGCCAGTCGGCGCGGCCCGCGAGGACACCGGAGCCGAACGGCGCGTACAGCTTGTGTCCGGAGAAGGCGACCCAGTCGACGTCGAGCTCCTCGATGTCCACCGGGTGGTGCGGGGCGAGCTGCGCGGCGTCGAGCACGATCCGGGCGCCGTGCGCGTGGGCGGCGGCGGCCAGCTCCTTCACCGGCCACAGCTCACCGGTGACGTTGGAGGCGCCGGTGACGCAGACCAGCGCCGGACCGTACGGGTCGCGGTCGGCGAGCGCCCGCTCCAGGGTCTCGACCGCCTGGGCCGGGGTGCGCGGGGCGTTGAGGTAGGTGACGCGGGCGTCGCGCCAGGGCAGCAGCGAGGCGTGGTGCTCGGTCTCGAACACGAAGACCTGGCAGTCGGCGGGGAGCACCGCGGCGAGCAGGTTCAGCGAGTCGGTCGTCGACCGGGTGAAGATCACCTGGTCCCCCTCCCGTCGCCCACCACCACCGTTGCTCGACCCGGACTCGCCCGAATCCCCCTCGAGGCGGCAGCCGAGGAACTCCGCGACGGCCTTGCGGCTGTTCTCGAAGAGGTCCGTGGAGAGCTGCGAGAGGTAGCCGGCACCGCGGTGGACGCTGCCGTAGTAAGGGGCGTACGCGGCGACGTCGTCCCACACGCGCTGCAGGGCCGGGGCGCTGGCCGCGTAGTCGAGGGCGGCGTACGTGACTTCTCCACCGGTCACCAGAGGAACGGTCACATCACGCCCCAGAACGGGCAACGGGGTACAAACGGACTGGCCGGCGGCAGCGGTGGAAACAGACATGGCGAACTCCCGTAAGAGGCAGGCGAATTCACTGCGCCGGCGGACACGCGGCAGCGCAGGAAGAAGAAAAAAGGGGGTGCGGAGAAGGGCCTTGGGCCCTATCGCATTCGCTTGCTCACAAGAGACTCCTTGAGGACCAGGACCCCAGGGATGTGACATTCAGAGATGTCGAGGGGTCCGCGCTTGCCGCAGACCTCGCTGCCTACGGCCTGGTCTTCACCCGGGGCACCCCGCCACGGACGGAGGGTTGCCGGACAGCGGGCCGGGGCCGTAGTCGCTGTCACTCATGACCTGACCAGCATCCTGCCATACGTGCGCCGACGTGCAAGGCGCAGTCCAAGATCTGGACTGCGCCCTGTGCCGCATTTCCGTACGGTCAGGTGTTGCTGACCGTCACCCAGCGCTCCAGCGCCGCCCGAGCCGCACCCGAGTCGATGGATTCGGCGGCCTTCGCCATTCCGGCGGCGAGCTGCTCGTTCAGCGTGCCCTCGCCCGGGTCCAGCGCCACCAGCGCCGCCGCCGAGTTGAGCAGCACCGCTTCGCGTACCGGACCGGTCTCGCCGGCCAGCAGCCGGCGGGCCACATCGGCGTTGTACGACGCGTCGGCGCCGCGCAGCGCCTCGACGGGGACCAGCTGCAGACCGACGTCGCGCGGGTCGAACGCCTCCTCGTGCACCTTTCCGTCGCGGACCACCCAGACCCGGGACGTCGCCGTGGTCGTCAGCTCGTCCAGACCGTCGTCGCCGCGGAAGACGAGCGCGGAGTTGCCGCGCTCCGCGAGCACGCCCGCGACGATGGGAGCCATCTTCGGATCGGCGACACCGATGGCCTGGGAGCGCACCTGCGCCGGGTTGGTGAGGGGCCCGAGGATGTTGAACGTGGTCTGCGCGCCGAGCTCCTTGCGGGCCTTCGCCGCATACCGCAGGGCAGGGTGGAACTTCACAGCGAAGCAGAAGGTGATGCCGGCTTCCTCCGCCACCTCGACGACACGCTGCGGGGTCAGCTCCAGGTTGACGCCGAGCTTCTCCAGGACGTCGGAGGCGCCGCTGGCCGAGGAGGAGGCCCGGTTGCCGTGCTTGACGACCTTGGCGCCCGTGCCCGCGACGACGATCGCGGACATCGTGGAGATGTTGACCGTCTTGGCGAGGTCGCCGCCGGTGCCGACGATGTCGACCGTGCGGCCCGGCACGTGGATCGTGGTCGCGTGCTCGTACATCGCGCGGACGAGTCCGGTGACCTCGTCGACGGTCTCGCCCTTGGCCCGCAGGGCGACGGCGAAACCGGCGATCTGCACGTCGGTCGCCTCGCCGCTCATGATGCTGTCCATCGCCCACGCGGTGTCGTCGGCGGTCAGGTCCTCGCCACGCATCAGCGGGTTCAGCACGCCCGGCCAGGAACGAGCCGCCACGCTGTCGCCGCCGATCGGGGTCACAACGTTCATGGTCCGCTCCTGGGGTCCACAGCCGATAAAGGGGATACACCCCACCCTATCGAGCCCCATGGACAGCGAAGAGCCCCGTCCATCGAATGGACGGGGCTCCTGCTGTGGCGATCAGTTCAGGTGATCAGTGGTGGCCGTGGCCGCTGGTGATCTCCTTGTACTCCTCGACGGTGGGCTTTTCGATCTGGTTGTGCTCGCCGAAGTAGCCCTTGCTGAGCTTGGCCCGCAGCTTCTGCATCGCGGGCACCTTGCGCTCGACACCGTTCTCGTCGACCGTCGGGCCGATCTCGACCGGCTTGTACTGCTCGTGCGCGGTGAGCGTGTGCAGCTGCTCGGGACCGAGCGGCTCGTGGATCTCGACGAACTCACCGTGCGGCAGGCGCTTGATGATGCCGGACTCGCGTCCGTGCAGCACCTTCTCCTTGTCCCGGCGCTGAAGACCGAGGCAGATCCGCTTCGTCACGATGAACGCGACGACCGGCCCCACGAAGATGAAGATCCGGACGAACCACGAGATGGCGTTCAGCGAGAGGTGGAAGTGCGTGGCCCAGAGGTCGTTGCCACCGCCGATGAAGACGATGACGTACTCGGTGATCCAGGCGACGCCGAAGGCGGTCCGGGTCGGGGCGTTGCGCGGGCGGTCCAGGATGTGGTGCTCGCGCTTGTCCCCGGTCACCCAGGACTCGACGAACGGGTAGACCGCGATGATGGCGAGCACCAGACCGAAGGCCATCAGCGGGATGAACACACCCAGGACGAGCGTGTGACCCCAGAGGTTGATCTCCCAGCCCGGCATCACTCGGATCAGACCCTCGGCGAAGCCCATGTACCAGTCGGGCTGGGCGCCGGTGGACACCTGGTCCGGACGGTACGGGCCGATGGCCCAGATCGGGTTGATCGAGGCGATGGCCGCGATGATGGCGATGATGCCGAAGACCAGGAAGAAGAAGCCTCCGGCCTTCGCCATGTACACCGGCAGCAGCGGCATGCCGACGACGTTCTTGTTCGTCCGGCCGGGACCCGCGAACTGCGTGTGCTTGTGGTAGAAGACCAGGATCAGGTGGGCCACCAGCAGCCCGAGCATGATGCCCGGCAGCAGCAGGATGTGGATCGAGTAGAACCGCGCGACGAAGTCGCCGCCCGGGAACTCCCCGCCGAACAGGAACATCGAGATGTACGTGCCGACGATCGGCATGGACAGGATCGCGCCCTGGGTGAAGCGGACACCCGTACCGGAGAGCAGGTCGTCCGGGAGCGAGTAGCCGGTGAAACCGGTGAACATGCCCAGGACGAACAGCAGGAAGCCGAAGAGCCAGTTGATCTCACGCGGCTTGCGGAACGCACCCGTGAAGAACACGCGCATCATGTGCACGAACATGCCGGCCAGGAAGATCAGCGCGGCCCAGTGGTGGATCTGGCGGACCAGGAGACCACCACGGACGTCGAAGCTGATGTCCAGCGTCGAGGCGTAGGCCTCGGACATCCGGATGCCCTGCATCGGCTCGTACGAGCCGTGGTACACGACCTCGTTCATGCTCGGGTGGAAGAACAGCGTCAGATACACACCCGTGAGGATGATGATGATGAAGCTGTAGAGGGCGATCTCACCGAGCATGAAGGACCAGTGGTCCGGGAAGATCTTGCGCATGTTGGCCTTGGCCAGGGAGTAGATCCCGAGCCGGCCGTCCGCCCAGTCGGCCACCCGCTCACCGGCAGGCGCCTTGCGCTTGGTGTCGGTCACAGTACTCATCCGCGCTCCCAGAAGGCAGGACCGACGGGCTCTTCGAAGTCACCGAGCGCTTCGAGGTTGCCCTCGGCATTCACACCGATCCGCAGCTGCGGAAGGGCGTGACCGGCCGGACCGAAGATGACGCGGGCGCCGTCGGAGAGGTCGAAGGTGGACTGGTGGCACGGGCAGAGCACGTGGTGCGTCTGCTGCTCGTACAGGCTGATCGGGCAGCCGACGTGGGTGCAGATCTTCGAGAAGGCCACGATGCCCTCGTGGGCCCACTCGCGCTCGCGCTTGTCCTTGATGTTCTCCGGCTGGATACGGATGATCATCAGCGCAGCCTTGGCGATCTGCGTCTGGAAGTCGTGAGCGTCCTCCTCCAGGCCCTCGGGCATGGCGAAGGTCAGCGAACCGACGGCGACGTCCTCGGGACGCAGCGGCTCCATCGTGTTCATGTTGATGAGCCGCTTGCCCTTGGCCCACAGGGTGTTGCGGAGCTTCTTCTCCGGCAGCGGACCGAGGTCGCGCAGCAGGACCACACCGGAGAGCGGCACCAGGGCCAGCGCACCGAACATGGTGTTGCGGATCAGCTTGCGCCGGCCGAGCGCGGACTCCTCGGCACCGGCCGCGAAGTCGGCCAGAACCTTCGCCTTGACCTCGGGCTCGGCCGCGATGGCGTGGCGGTCGTCGGCCACCTCCACGTCGGACATCAGCGTGCGCGCCCAGTGGACGGCGCCCGCTCCGATCGCGAAGAGGGCCACGCCCAGGGTCAGACCCAGGGAGAAGTTGAGCGCGCTCACGTGACCGAACGGCCAGATGTACACGATCTTGTCGACCGGGAAGATGACGTACGAGGCGATGAAGCCGACCGTCGCCAGCATGGACAGCACGAACAGGAGCGCGACCGTGCGCTCCGACCGCTTCGCGGCCCGTTCGTCGATGTCCTGGATGCGCGGCTTGTGGGCCGGCAGCCCCGGGTCTGCGAACGGGTCGTCCGCGACCTCTACCGCGGTGTGCGCGGTGCCCTGCTCAGCAGGCAGGTTCTCTTCTGGAATCTCTTGGCTACTCATGACTTCTTGGCCTTAGCGGTGTGGGCCGCGACCCAAACGGCAACTGCGATCAGTGCGCCGAGCCCGAAGATCCAGGCGAACAGACCCTCGCTGACCGGACCGAGCCCGCCCAGCTTGAGGCCACCAGGGGACTCCGACTCGGCGCTGTTCACGGTCTTGATGTACGCGATGATGTCCCGCTTCTGCTGCTCGGGCATCGTCGTGTCGGGGAAGGACGGCATGTTCTGCGGGCCGGTCTGCATGGCCTCGTACACGTGCTTCGGGTCCACGCCCTCAAGGCTGGGCGCGTACTTGCCCTTCGTCAGCGCACCGCCCTCGCCGGTGAAGTTGTGGCACTGCGCGCAGTTGGTACGGAACAGCTCGCCACCCTTGGCGATGTCCGCACCGTCAGGGCTGACCTGGTCCTTGGTCGGCACGATCGGGCCGGCGCCGAGCGACGCGACGTACGCCGCGAGCTGGTCGATCTCGGCCTGGCTGTAGATGACCTTCTTCTTCGGTACCTGGGCACCCGGCTGCTGCGCCGGCATACGGCCGGTGCCGACCTGGAAGTCGACGGCGGCGGAGCCCACGCCGACCAGGCTCGGCCCGTCGGTGGTGCCCTGACCGCCGGTTCCGTGGCAGCTGGCGCAACCGACGGAGTACAGCTTCTTGCCCTCATCGATGGCGAGGGACTGGGCGGTGTCGTCGGCCTGCGCCTTACTCGCGGGCGCAAACGCGGCGTACAGCCCCCCAGTGGCCGCCAGCGCGAGGAGTAGTACGACGACCGCCGCCAACGGATGGCGTCGTCGTGCGGAGAGCTTTTTCACGGATTACCCCGGTGTCAGGATCTTCTGCGTCGATGCTGGATGTGGTTCGGGTTCGAACCCGGTTACTTGATCATGTAGATCGTGGCGAAGAGGCCGATCCACACGACATCGACGAAGTGCCAGTAATAGGACACGACGATGGCGGCGGTCGCCTGTTCGTGGGTGAACCTCTTGGCTGCGTATGTCCTGCCCAGAACGAGCAGGAAGGCGATGAGACCGCCTGTCACATGCAGACCGTGGAAGCCGGTGGTCAGGTAGAACACCGAGCCGTACGGGTCGGAGGACAGCGAGAGGCCGTCCTTCTTCACCAGCTCGGTGTACTCCAGGACCTGGCCACCGATGAAGATCGCACCCATCACGAAAGTGATCACGAACCAGGCACGGAGCTTCTTCACATCGCCCCGCTCCGCGGCGAAGACGCCGAGCTGGCAGGTGAGGGAGGAGAGCACCAGGATCGTGGTGTTCGTCGCCGAGAACGGGAAGTTCAGGGCCGAAGCCATTTCCTTCCAGTGGTCGGGTCCCATCACCGATCGCAGGGTGAAGTACATCGCGAAGAGGGCCGCGAAGAACATCAGCTCGGAACTCAACCAGATGATGGTTCCGACGCTGGTGAGGTTCGGTCGATTGACCGACGGGTGCGCGTGCCCGGTTTCTACTGTCGTTGCTGTCGCCACGACCGACATTATGTCGGTCGCTTATCCCGCCCTCACTCCGGGGGGTGCCGTTCGGTGTGTCAGCAGGGTGTGTCCTCCCCGAACGGCCCATCGAATCGGCGTCATTACCGGTGCTGACAAGCTGTCCGTCGGAGTACGATCCGCGCATCGGTTCATGCCCCGAGAGCCCCGAAGACACAGATGTCACGGAGGAACAATGCAGCCGACCGCCACGGTCCTGGTCTACAGCGACGACGCCAACACCCGTGAGCAGGTGAGGCTGGCCGCCGGTCGCAGGCCTGCGGCGGACGTGCCACCGCTGGAGTTCGTGGAGTGCGCCACCCTGCCCGCCGTCCTGACCGCCCTGGACAACGGTGGCATCGACGTGTGCGTGCTGGACGGCGAGACGGCCCCGGCGGGCGGCATGGGCGTCTGCCGGCAGATCAAGGACGAGGTCTTCCACTGTCCGCCGGTGCTGTTGCTGATGGGGCGCCCTCAGGACGCCTGGCTGGCCACCTGGAGCCGTGCGGACGCCGCGGTGACCCTTCCGGTCGAGCCGGTCGAGTTCGCCGACACCCTGGCCGCTCTGCTGCGCAACAGGCTCTGCGCAGACGCCTGACCGGCCCGGGATCCGCCGCGGCCGCATCCGCGGCCCTTCATGTCCCTCCGAGGGGCAGCGCACTCCCCCGGCCGGTCAGACCTCGGGGCGCAGGCGCGCCGCCTGGATCGTGTCCGCACGGTCCGGCGTGGCGTTGTTCTGCAGGGCGCTGCCCTTCTGCCAGTTGGCCCAGGAGAGGTTCCAGTCGCCGTAGCCGTTGTCGAACGGTGTCATCGTCGCGCCCTGGCTGCCGACGACCTTGACGATGTCGCCCTCGCGCACGGTGTTGAAGAACCACTGGGCCTCGCTGGTGCTCATGCCCGTGCAGCCGTGGCTGACGTTCGCGAGCCCCTGCGAGCCGACGGACCAGGGGGCCGCGTGCACGTACTCGCCGCTCCAGGTGACGCGGGTCGCGTAGTAGACCTGCAGGTCGTACGAGTCGGATGAGCCTGCCGCGATGCCGATCGTCTCCCCGCGCATGCGTACGGAGTACTCCTTGCTCAGCACGACCTTGACGCCGTTGCGGGTGTCGAAGCCGGGCCTGCCGGTGGTCACCGGAATGGTCTTGATCACTCGTCCGTTGCGCTTGACCGACATGGTGTGCGCGGCGGCATCGGTGATGGCCTCTATGCGGTCACCGGTGGTGATCTTCAACGCCTTCGCGGGAGCCCCGTACAGCGCCTTGGTGACCTTGATGCCCGCCAAGGTGCTGCTGACGTCGATGGTGGCCCTGGCGGGCCAGTACTCCTGCGGGCGGTAGTGCAGGGTCTTGTCGTCGACCCAGTACCAGGAGCCCTGCACGGAGGGCGTGGACCGGACCTTCAGGGAGCGTTCCACGGTGGCCCTGGCGGCCTTGTCCTTGATCGGAGCGCTGAGTACCGCCGTAATGGGCTGTCCGACGCCGTAGGTGCCTGCCTGCGGGCCGAAGGCGACCTTCAGGAACTTCTTCGCCGAGGCCGTCTCGAAATCGAGCGTACGGGCGCCCGGGGCGCCGTCCTCGTCCTCGACGCTGACCTTGACGGTGTATCGGGTGCCCGCGGCGAGCGGGACGGTGGAGTGCCAGCGACTCCCGTCGGCGGCGAGTTCACCCGCGAGATGGTGTCCGGCCGTGTCCACGGCCGTCACGTCCGTGATCCGGCCGTCGTCACCCGTGACGGTGACTTCGAGGGGCTTGTCGGGATCGGCCTTCTTGCCGCCCTCCGGGGTGTTGAAGGAGATCTCGTCCGCCGCGTCGTACGGCTGCGCGGACAGCGGATGACCATCGGATCCCCCACAGGCGGTCGCCCCTGCAACCAGGGTCACGACCACCAGTGTGCAACTCGCTACGGGTCGAAAGCGCGGCGTGAGGTTCATGAACCCACGCTAAGAAGATTCATCAGTTTCAGCGCGCCGGGTGACTGCAAACGGGGGGCCCGCACTTCTCGTGGAGGAGAAGTGCGGGCCCCCCGTCAGGTGGAGCGGTGTCACCGGTGGAGCGGTGTCACTGGGTGCGGTTCTCGCCGCGGTAGTACTCGAAGACCCAGCCGAACAGGCCGATCATGATGATCGGGGCCGAGAAGTAGAGCAGCCACCATCCGAAGATGATTCCAAGGAAGGCGAGGGAGCCACCGATGGCCAGTGAGAGCGGCTGCCAGCTGTGCGGGGAGAAGAACCCCACCTCGCCGGCCTCGTCCGCGACATCGGCTTCCTTGTTGTCCTGAGCCATCGCGTCGACGCGCTGCGCCGTGAAGGCCAGGTAGAAGCCGATCATGACGCTCAGGCCGAAGGCCAGGACGAGCGCGGTGGTACCGGCCGGCTCCTTCGACCACACGCCATAGGTGATTGCCATGGCGAGGATGAAGATGCTCAGCCAGAGGAACATCTTGCCCTGGATCTTCACTTGCCGGCCTCCTTGCCACCAGCGAGGGCCTTTTCACCCTCGGAGTGGTGCTCCAGCTGTTCGAGCGCCGCGATCTCCGGGTGGTGCAGGTCGAACGCCGGGGATTCGGAGCGGATCCGCGGCAGGGTGAGGAAGTTGTGCCGCGGGGGCGGGCAGGAGGTCGCCCACTCCAGCGAACGGCCGTAGCCCCACGGGTCGTCGACCTCGATCTTCTTGCCGTACTTGGCGGTCTTCCACACGTTGTAGAAGAACGGCAGCATCGACAGTCCGAGGAGGAACGAGGAGATCGTCGAGATCGTGTTCAGCAGGGTGAAGCCGTCGGCGGCGAGGTAGTCCGCGTAACGACGCGGCATGCCCTCGGCACCGAGCCAGTGCTGCACCAGGAACGTGCCGTGGAAGCCCACGAACAGCGTCCAGAACGTGATCTTGCCGAGCCGCTCGTCCAGCATCTTGCCGGTGAACTTCGGCCACCAGAAGTGGAATCCGGAGAACATCGCGAAGACCACGGTGCCGAAGATGACGTAGTGGAAGTGCGCGACGACGAAGTACGAGTCCGAGACGTGGAAGTCCATCGGCGGCGAGGCCAGGATGACGCCGGTCAGACCACCGAAGGTGAAGGTGATCAGGAAGCCGACGGCCCAGAGCATCGGTGTCTCGAAGGACAACGATCCCTTCCACATCGTGCCGATCCAGTTGAAGAACTTCACCCCGGTCGGTACCGCGATGAGGAACGTCATGAACGAGAAGAACGGCAACAGCACACCGCCGGTGACGTACATGTGGTGCGCCCACACGGTCACGGACAGGCCCGCGATGGCGATCGTGGCACTGATGAGGCCGATGTAGCCGAACATCGGCTTCCGGCTGAACACCGGAATCACTTCGGAAATGATTCCGAAGAACGGCAGGGCGATGATGTACACCTCTGGATGGCCGAAGAACCAGAAGAGGTGTTGCCAGAGCAGCGCGCCGCCATTGGCCGCGTCGAACACGTGCGCACCGAA
>NZ_JBHVEE010000215.1:0-10521 GCF_042802415.1 Streptomyces sp. NPDC057486
CTGCGCGCAGCGGCCCCACCCCGCCCCTTCCCGCTCCCTACGACTCCGTCGGAGGCGACGGAGGGGACGAAGGCGAGGACGGAGGCGAAGGCGAAGGCGAAGGCCCCGCCGAGCCCGCACCCCCCGGCCCACCTCCCGGCACACCCCAGACTCCCCAGTCCGGCTCCGGATCCCGCGGCCCGAACGCCGCGGTCAGCGCCAGATGAACGACCATCGCCGCCAGCGACCAGGCCAGCAACGCACCCTTCGCGTGGAGGTCGAGCGGTGCGTCGAACACCACGCCCTTGCCGACCTCACGCGCATGGGCGACCACATCACGTTCCGGTCCGAGCCAGACGCCCACCCCCCAGGCCACCAGCGACCCGAGCAGCCCGCCCAGGGCGAGCCCCACGACCAGCGCGATCCCGCCACGTCGGTGGAACCAGAAGGCCAGCGCCGCGGACACCGCCCCGAACGCGAGCGCGAGCAGCACGAACGTCCCGTCGCCCCCGATCGCCTCCTCGCCCTCGCTGTCCTTGAGGAAGACCGCCTGGCTGTCGGAGATCAGCGGGACCCGCGGCGACAACCACAGCCACAGCAGTCCGAGCCCGACGCCGGCCACCGTCAGCAGGACGGCGACGACGGCCGCCCGCCGCAGATCCGCCCGCGGATCGTGCTCCTCCTGAGACTCCAGGAAGGTCCCCGGACCGGAGCCACCGCCCCTCGGCGGCGTCTGCCAGGGGCCGTGGGACGAGGGCTGGTGGGGTGTCAGAGGTGCGCTCACCTTGCCATCGTGCCAGGCGCCCCTGTGCGGCGCCTCACCGGACCGCTGCCCTGCGGTACGCCCAGGTCGCCACGGCCAGGGAGAGGACGCCGACGACGGCGCAGACGGCAAGATCGAGAACGACGACCGCCCAGTCGGGATGGGCGTCGAACGACCGGGACAGGGCCTCGACGCCGTACGTCGAGGGCAGCAGATCACGTGCCCAGCCGATCGGCGCGGGCATCCGGCCGGCCGGCAGCACCCCCAGCAGCAGCGCCGCCGACATACCGAGCTGTCCGAGCAGTGTGGCGAGCTCCTGCCGGGGCGCGAGCAGTCCGAGCGCGGCACCCAGCCCGGACAGTGCGGCTCCGGCGAGCGGAATGACGGCGACGAGCACCCACAGGTGGGTCATCGGCAGTTGGAAAAGCACGCTCCCGGTGACCGCGGTGACGATCGTGCCGGGCACGGTGAAGGAGGCGTACGCCCCCGCCGCACCGAGCACCACCGCGGCGGGCGGCACCGGCAGGGTGGCGTAGTGGTCGAGCCCGCCGCCGGCCCGTAGCTGCCCGAAGTACTGGGCGAGCAGATTGAGCGCGACGAAGGCGACGACGAGGACGCTGGATCCGGCGACGACGGCCCGTGCCTCGGAACCGCCGTCGACGACGCCGCGCATCAGGATCATGATCCCGACGGACTGGAAGGTCGCCACGAAGAGCAGCGGGATGCGGGCGACTCTGGCCCGGGACAGCTGGGCGCGGTACACGGCCGAGAGCGAGGGAAGCAGCCGGGCCCGAGGCGCGAGCGGCGCGGCAACGCCGCCGGAGCCGTCCTCGGTCCCGCCCTCGGCGGCGGAACCGCTTGCGGCCGTCGTCCGGGCACCGGCCGCCTCCGCAGGAACAATGCTCGTCACCTGGTGCTGCTCCCGTTCGGTCCCTGCCCGGCCGTACATCCGTACCCGATCGCCGCGGTCATGCCTTCACCAGCCCCTGCGTGGCGCCCCCGCCGAGCGCCAGGTAGACGTCCTCCAGGCTCGGTGTCGCCAGAGTGAAATCGTCGAGTGCGGCGAACGCGGCCCCGCCGGTCACCGCGGCGACCGCCGACCGCGCCTCGTCCGGCCCGAGCCGCAGCACCCAGCGGCGCCCGGACTCCTGCGCGGACTGTCGCAGCACGGCCACCTCGGGGACGTCCAGGGGCGCGCGGTCGCGCCACACCAGCTCGACCCGGACCTCGCCCGCCACCCGCTCCTTGAGGCCGGTGGGCGTGTCGCAGGCGATGACCTTGCCGCGTTCGAGGACGGCGACCCGGTCGAGGACGGTCTCGGCCTCGATGACGTTGTGGGTGACCAGCAGCACCGTCGTACCGTGCTCGGCGCGACGCCGGTCGACGGCGGCCCAGACGGCGCGCCGGGCGACGGGGTCCATCCCGGTCGTCGGTTCGTCCAGGATCAGGACCGGCCGCTCCCCGACCAGGGCGGCGGCGAAGCAGGCAAGCCGCCGCTGCCCGCCGGAAAGCTTCTTCAGAGGGCGCGCCGCGATGTCGGTGAGGCCGAGCTCTTCGAGTACGGCGTCGCGCGCGGCGCGTGCCTCCCGTACCGCGAGTCCGCGCAGCCGCCCGGTGGTCTCGGCGGCGAGCGAAACGGTCAGCTCGTCGAGGGCCGTGGACTCCTGACCGAGGTAGCCGATCAGCCGGGAGGCCCGCTCGGGGTGGCGCACGAGGTCGTGCCCCAGCATCTCGACGCTGCCGGAGTCGGGCCGCATCAGCCCGGTGAGCTGGCGTACGAGCGTGGACTTGCCCGCACCGTTGGGCCCGAGAAGTCCGAAGATCTCACCGCGTCGGACGTCGAGGCTGATCCCGTCGGTCGCGCGCACCTCGGGGGTGGCGGGCGTGCCGCGGCGGCCGCGGGCGGCGGGATAGGTCTTGACCAGATCACGCACCGCGCACACGGTCCCGGTCGCCGTCTGCGCCTGTGCTGTGCCCGTACTCACGAGGTACGAGGGTACGGGGTCGGACGCCCCTTATTGCGCCCGGGCTGCCGGACTACTCCACCACGGGGGCGTGTTCGGCCGCCGCGCGCACGTCGATCTCGCGCCAGAAACCCGCCCGGATCGCGTATCGGTCGTGTTCGTCGATCTGGTCGTCCTTGTGGGCGAGCAGGCCGAACCGCGCCGCGTACCGCAGCAGCTCACCGTCGATGCGGTGCGGGATCCGCGGGTACATGGTGGACAGCTTCTGCAGATGGACGGTCTCCGGCAGCCGTTCCATCCAGCGCCGGGCGAAGACCTGCCCCACCTCGAACGGGTCACCGCCGACCGTGGTGATGTCCTCCTCACGGTCCGCCCAGCGCTGCTCGGCGGAGGTGAGCTGGGCAAGGGTGGGCAGCGAGGCGGTCTCGGCGGGTTCGCCGAGCGGTCCGCCGCGCTCCATCCAGCCCCTGTCGGAGGACCAGCGCAGGGTCGCGGTCGCCGGGGGCTGCGCCGCGGGCTGTGCGGCAGCGGTCGGGTTGCCGGGGCCGCGCAGGGTGCCCGCCAGGTCCTTGGGGGTGGGGACAGCCTTGCCGCCGTGAGCGACCGGGGCGTGCGCGGTTTCCTCGACGGTGGGCACCGCCTCGCCGTTGCGGGCGGCGGCCGCCTGGGCCTCCGAGGCGCGTTCGGCGGAGGCGGCGAGGGCCGCCTCGGGCAGTGGCGCGGAGAGGATCGCGGCGATCTCGGGGCGAGTTGCGGGGGGCGGGGCGCAGCTGCCGCCGTTGTCCTTGGCCCGCACGGCCTGGGTGATCCAGGCCCGGTCGAGCACCCGGCGTTCGTCGGCCTCGGCGACCAGGTCCTCGGACTGGTTGTAGTCCCCGTCGGCGGCCTGCACGGCCCAGAGATGGACGGCCACACCGTGTTCCTTGGCAGACATCAGTCCGGGCAACAGATCACCGTCGCCGGTCACCAGGACGACGTCGGAGCAGGCGCGGTTCCTGGCCAGCTCGGTGAGCTCGGCGTGCATGGCGGCGTCGACGCCCTTCTGCGCCCAACGTCCGTCACTCCGAGTGAGCGCCCCGAGCCTCACGGTCACCCTGGGCATGACGCGCAGCCTGCGGTGTTCGGGCTGCGGGACGCGGTCGGGGGCGCCGTCGAACCAGTAGATCCGCAGCAGCGGCTGCTGTGTATCGGCTTCGGCCCGCTCGCGCAGGCCCTGAATCAGCGCCGCGTGGTCGACGGTGATGCGGGAACGGGCGGGCTCTCCCGCCAGCAGACTCGCGGCTGCGCCCAGCAAGTAGCCGGCGTCCACCAGGACGACGCAACGGTCCACGCGATCCACCCTCTTCCAGAATTCGGGAATGGGTTCTGCTCAGGGTTTCCTCGAAGTCTGCCCGACGGCGTGAGGGTTGACGGCCGGAACTCGATCATCGGCGTGGCGGATACGGAAAACGGCGCATGATACCCCCTCACTACGCACGGTAATGATCCAACATGCGCTGTATATGCCGGTATGTGAATCTGACAGCGGTCCTGGCCCCGAGATTCCGCACAGGAGGAACACCATGGCCAAGAACAAGAACCGCAAGCAGGGCAGCCAGCAGAACCGCGCGTCCATACCGGAGCGCGACGCGGAGGAGACGAAGTCGACGGCTTACGAGTCGCAGTCCCAGTCGCAGGCCCAGGGCAGCCCTGCTGATGTTGCCCGTAAGCAGCAGCGGCGCTTCGGCCACAACTGACCGGTCGTCTCCGGTCCGGCCACAGGCCGGTAGCCGAGAGAGGCGCTCCCGCATGGCGGGGCGCCTCTCCCGTGCGTTGCGGGTGCCGCTCAGCCGGCCAGGCAGGACGGGCCGAGCAGCACCTTCAGGTCACCGAAGAGCGCCGGGTCGGGCTGGACCCGGTGCCGGTCGAGCCGGAGGACGGTGGTCTTGCGGGGGCCCTGGAGCTTGATCCGCACCTCGGTGTTGCCGCGGTGGTTGCTGAGCACCTCGCCGAGGCGGGCGACCATCGGCGGGGTGATCTTGACCGTCGGGATGGTGAGCACCACCGGCGCGTTGGTCCCGGCCGACGAGAGGTCGGGCACCTGCATCTCCATGGCGACCAGTCGCGGAATGTCCTCGCGCTTGTCGAGCCGTCCCTTGACGAAGACGACGGTGTCCTCGACGAGCTGGGTGGAGACCAGCTGGTACGTGGCCGGGAAGAACATGCACTCGATGGAACCGGCCAGGTCCTCGACGGTGGCGATGGCCCAGGCGTTGCCCTGCTTGGTCATCTTCCGCTGGAGCCCGGAGATGATGCCGCCGATGGTGACGATCGCCCCGTCGGCGTGTTCGCCACCGGTGAGCTGGGAGATCGCCGCGTCGGACTTGTCGGACAGCACGTGTTCGATACCGAAGAGCGGGTGGTCCGAGACGTACAGCCCGAGCATTTCGCGCTCCTGGGCCAGCAGGTACGACTTCTCCCACTCGACGTCGGAGAACTCGACGTCGAGTCCGAAGCCGGGCTCGTCGCTGTCCTCCTCGCCGCCGCCGAAGAGGTCGAACTGCCCCTCGGCCTCCTTGCGCTTGACCTGCACCACGTTGTCGATCATCGGCTCGTGGTGGGCGACGAGGCCCTTGCGGGTGTGGCCCATCTCGTCGAAGGCGCCGGCCTTGATCAGTGACTCGACGGTGCGCTTGTTGCAGACCACCGCCTCGACCTTGTCGAGGAAGTCGGGGAAGCTGCTGTACTTCCCCTTCGCCTTGCGGCACCGAATGATCGAGTCGACGACGTTCTGTCCGACGTTACGGATGGCGGTCAGCCCGAAGAGGATGACGTCATCGCCCTGGGCGGCGAAGTTCGACTCGGACTCGTTGACGTTGGGTGGGAGCACCTTGATGCCCATGCGGCGGCACTCGTTGAGGTAGACCGCGGACTTGTCCTTGTCGTCCTTGACCGAGGTCAGCAGCGCCGCCATGTACTCGGCGGGGTAGTTCGCCTTGAGGTACGCGGTCCAGTACGTGACCAGTCCGTACGCGGAGGAGTGCGCCTTGTTGAACGCGTACCCGGCGAACGGGACCAGTACGTCCCACAGCGCCTGGATCGCCGCGTCGGAGAAGCCGTTCTTCTTGGCGCCCGCCTGGAACAGCACGAAGTTCTTCGCCAGCTCGTCGGGCTTCTTCTTGCCCATCACGCGGCGCAGGATGTCGGCCTCGCCGAGCGAGTACCCGGCGATGATCTGGGCGGCCTTCTGCACCTGCTCCTGGTAGACGATCAGGCCGTAGGTCAGGCCGAGCGTCTCCTTGAGCGGCTCCTCCAGCTCCGGGTGGATCGGGGTGATCTCCTGGCGGCCGTTCTTGCGCTCGGCGTAGTTCGTGTGCGAGTTCATGCCCATCGGACCCGGCCGGTACAGGGCCGAGACGGCGGAAATGTCCTCGAAGTTGTCGGGCTGCATCTGGCGCAGCAGCGAACGCATCGGACCGCCGTCGAACTGGAAGACGCCGAGCGTGTCACCGCGGCAGAGCAGCTCGTACGTCTTGGGGTCGTCCAGCGGGAGCGCGAGCATCTCCAGGTCGATGCCCTTGTTGGCCTTCACCATCTTGATGGCGTCGTCCATGATCGTGAGGTTGCGCAGGCCGAGGAAGTCCATCTTCAGCAGGCCGAGCGACTCGCACTGCGGGTAGTCCCACTGCGTGATGGTGACGCCGTCGGTGTGCCGCACCCAGACCGGGGCGTGGTCGACGATGGGCTCACTGGACATGATCACGCCGGCGGCGTGCACACCCATCTGCCGGACCAGCCCCTCGACGCCCTTGGCGGTGTCGATGACCTTCTTGACGTCCGGCTCGTTCTCGTACATCCCCCGGATCTCGCCCGCCTCGCTGTACCGCGGGTGCTTGGGGTCGGTGATGCCGGAGAGGTCGATGCCCTTGCCGAGGACGTCGGCGGGCATGGCCTTGGTGAGCCGGTCGCCCATCGCGTACGGGTAGCCGAGGACGCGGGCGGAGTCCTTGATCGCGTTCTTGGCCTTGATCTTGCCGTACGTGCCGATCATGGCGACCTTGTCGGCGCCGTACTTCTCCGTCACGTACCTGATCACTTCGACGCGCCGACGCTCGTCGAAGTCGATGTCGACATCGGGCATGGAGACACGCTCGGGGTTGAGGAACCGCTCGAAGATCAGTCCGTGCTCGATCGGGTCGAGGTCGGTGATGCCCATCGCGTACGCGACGATCGAACCGGCCGCGGAGCCACGCCCGGGGCCCACCGCGATGCCGTTGTTCTTGGCCCACATGATGAAGTCGGCGACGACGAGGAAGTACCCCGGGAACCCCATCTGGATGATGACGTCCATCTCGTACTCGGCCTGCTTCTGCCGGTCCTCGGGGACGCCGGCCGGGAAGCGCCGGTTCATGCCGACCCGGACCTCCTCCTGGAACCAGGTGACCTCGGTGAAGCCGTCCGGGATCTCGAACTTCGGCATCAGGTCGCGCTTCTCGAACATCCCGCTGGTGTCGATCTGCTCGGCGACCAGCAGGGTGTTGGCGCACCCCTGCTGCCAGGCGTCGGAGGAGTCGACGGCGTACATCTCGTCCGTCGTCTTGAGGTAGTAGCCCGTGCCGTCGAACCGGAAACGGTCGGGGTCGGAGAGGTTCTTGCCGGTCTGGATGCAGAGCAGCGCGTCGTGCGCGGTGGCCTCGCTGGCGTACGTGTAGTGCGAGTCGTTCGTGACGAGCGGCGGGATGTTGAGCTTCTTGCCGATTTCGAGGAGTCCGTCACGGACCCGGCGCTCGATCTCGATGCCGTGGTCCATGAGCTCCAGGAAGTACTTGCCCTCGCCGAAGATGTCCTTGTAGTCGGACGCAGCCTGGACCGCCTCGTCGAACTGACCGAGCCGCAGCCGCGTCTGCACCTCGCCGGACGGACAGCCGGTGGACGCGATCAGCCCCTCGGACCACTGGGCGATGGTCTCCTTGTCCATGCGCGGCCACTTCTGCAGCCAGCCCTCGGCGTACGCGTCCGAGGAGAGCCGGAAGAGGTTGTGAAGACCGGTCTTGTTCGCCGCCCAGATCGTCTTGTGGGTGTAGCCACCCGAACCCGAGACGTCGTCGCGCTTCTGGTGCGGCTGGCCCCACTGGATCTTCCGCTTGTGCTTGCGCGACTCCGGGGCGACGTAGGCCTCGATGCCGATGATCGGCGTCACCTCGGCCTTCTTCGCCTGGTGGAAGAAGTCGTACGCCCCGTGCAGGTTGCCGTGGTCCGTCATCGCGATGTGCGACATGCCCATTTCATTGCAGGCAGCGAACATGTCCTTGAGCCGCGCGGCACCGTCCAGCAGCGAGTACTGGGTGTGGACGTGAAGGTGCGTAAAAGGCGGCTTGGTCACGGCGTCGGGCCTCCGGGGAAACAAGCAATGACGGACAGGGGGACAGCCTGGAAGTCTACGTCTCCGGTCCGACAACCGAGGGGCACTCCCGGGTACCGTCGCGCGTTGAGGGGACGGAGACGCCTGTCCCGTTCGTCATGCACGCCAGGTACCAGGAGGCACCCAGAAATGTCGGAAGCGCAGACCGGCGCAGCGCAGCGCGGGGAGCAGATTCTCGAGGTTTTCGACACCGCCTTCGGCCAGCTCCTGGCCGCCGATCCGGCTGCCTTCCGGGTCAAGTTCCGCAAGATGGCAGGCTCGGCGTTCGCCTTCTACCGGGGCACGGCGTGCCTGTTCTACGACGACCTGGAGCGGGAGCGGCACGGCGGCCCGTACCTGGACGACCGGACCGGCCGGGTGTGGATCCACGGCGATCTGCACGCGGAGAACTTCGGCACGTACATGGATGCGAACGGCCGGCTGATCTTCAATGTGAACGACTTCGATGAGGCGTACATCGGCCCGTTCACCTGGGACCTCAAGCGGTTCGCCGCCTCCGTCGCGCTGATCGGGTACGCGAAGGCGCTGGGCGACGACCAGATCAGTGAGCTCGTCCGGGTCTACGCGGCGGCATACCGCGAGCGGATCCACGCGCTCGCAACGGGCGCGAAGAACGACGAGGTGCCGCCGTTCACGCTGGACACCGCCGAGGGCCCGCTGCTGGCCGCGCTGCACGAAGCCCGGTCGCTGACCCGGTTCTCGCTGCTCGACTCGATGACGGAGATCCGGGACTTCGAGCGCCGGTTCGCGGACGGCGGCGGCGCGATCGATCTGGACGCGGCGACGCGCTACAAGGTGCTGGCGGCGTTCGACGGCTATCTGGAGACGCTGCCCGAGTCGAGCCTGACCCGCCCCGACTCGTACCGGGTGAAGGACGTCGTCGGCCGCCGTGGCATCGGCATCGGCTCGGCCGGGCTGCCCTCGTACAACATCCTTCTGGAGGGCAACAGCGACGCCCTGGAGAACGATGTGGTGATCTACCTCAAGCAGGCACAGATCCCGGCGGTCTCCCGGCACATCACCGACGCGGCCGTGCGCGACTACTTCCAGCACGAGGGGCACCGCACGGTCATCTCCCAGCGCGCCCTGCAGGCGCACGCCGACCCTTGGCTGGGGTGGACCGAGCTGGACGGTGCGGGTCAGCTGGTCGCCGAGGTCTCGCCGTACGCGGTGGACCTGGACTGGTCCGACATCGACGAGCCCGACGAGATCGCGGCGGTCGTCGCCGACCTCGGCCGGGCGACGGCGACGATGCACTCCGCCGCGGACGACGAGAGCGGCCACTCGCTGGTGCCGTTCTCCACGGAGCGGGCGATCGACGCGGCGATCGCTGCGGACGAGGAGGGCTTCGCCGGACTGCTGGTGGACTTCGCGCACAGCTACGGGGCGCGGGCACGGGCCGACCACCAGATCTTCGTGGACCTCTTCCGCAACGGCCGCATCCCGGGGCTGTAGATCTCCTCACGTGCCACACCCCCTTTAGGCGGCGCTGACAGGTTCACATGGCACACTCTCGAACGATGGACATATCCGGGACGCAGCTCAGAGTCGTACGCGCGGCGCTATTCACAGCGCTCGTCGTGACGCTCTCCACTGCGTCCCACGTGCTGCTCTCCCAGGTCCCACTGCCGCTGACCGTGGTCGGCGGGCTGGCCGGTCTGGTCTTCGTCGCGGCGTACGCGCTGGCCGGCCGGGAGCGCGGTTTCGGCGCGATCGCCGGGCTGCTGGTGCCGCTGGAACTGGCCGCGGACACGGTCTTCACCACCGGCCAGCACCTCTGTTACGGAGCGGCGGGCGGCCCGATCGCGGGTCCGCTGCGTTCGGTCGGCGTCGATGTCCTGTGCGGCGGCGGCGAGGTCGATGCCGGTGGGGCTCAGCTCGGCGGGGTGGGCGCGGTCGGCACCCCGCTCTCCTCGGTGGCCGGTGCCGGACATGGCGCCGCCGCCCTGCTGGCCTCTCCCGGTCCCGCTGTGCCGTGGCTGCTGCTGGCCGCCCATGTGTCGGTCGGTCTGCTGGCCGCGGCATGGCTGCGACGCGGCGAGTCCGCGCTCGCCGGTCTGCTGCGAGCGGTCGCCGCCACGGCGTTCCGGCCGCTGCTGATCGCGGTCGCCGTGGCGGGTACGGTCCGCCGCTCCGTACGGCGTGCCGCCGGGCCCGCCCCGTACCGCCCGCACCTGCTCGCGCACGCCCGCCTCCTCGTGCACTCCGTGGGACGGAGGGGACCGCCTCGCTCGGCCTGCGCCACCGCCTGAGCCAGGACAGTCCCCGACAACCCCACACCACGGAGAAACAACCATGAGCAAGCGCAACAGCCAGGCCAACAAGGCAGCCGCCCGCGAGCGGCTGCGCGCGGAGCGCGAGCGCCAGGCCAAGAAGGACAAGGTCCGCAAGCAGGTGATCGTCGGCGTCTCGGT
>NZ_JBHVEE010000216.1:0-10447 GCF_042802415.1 Streptomyces sp. NPDC057486
GGGCGTGATCGCCTTCCACTGGGCGCGGCGGTGGCGGGTGTTGCTGCGGGACATCTTCCGCTTGGGGACGGCCATCGTGACTCCTCGTTCTGGTACCTGACACGCAGAGGCTATATGGAAATGGATTCCATTATCAATCTGTTGTCGCCCCAGAACCAGCAGGCGAGGGTGCGGCGCTGCGCGGAGGCGGCTTCCCACGCGCGAGTGTCGGAATCTTTCAGCCATCGATCGGACTCGCGGGCATCGTGGTGGGGGCCGGTCGACCGCCAATTGATGACGGTGTCCGGCCTGTTGGCGAGCCAGAGGTGGCCCCGGCTCCGCAGCACGCGGAGCATGACGTCCCCAAGGACCTCGGCGAGCCGACCTGGATGCAGTGGCCGCCGGGCGCGCCAGACGGAACTGGACATCATGGGGTGGGTGTCAGGTGGCTGGAGGATAGTGACCGCCTCCAGATGCTGCCCACGCTTCGCGTGCGCGTGCGAGTGACCGCCTTCCCGTCAGTGCTGAGCTGCTCGCGGGTGGTTGCCGCAGGGTTGGCCACATAGGCGCGGGTGTTGAGGTGTCGCACGAGGGTGACTGTGCCATTTTCGAGGTGGGGGCCGTCCGGAATGTTCAATCGGCCCCGATCCTGTTGCGCCACAGCTGCGGGAGGAACGGCGGGATGTCGATCTCTTGGGGGAGGGCGAGGAGGGCGTGTACGTCCTTCCTGGCTCGCCGCAGTGCGATCAGGTCCAGTCGCAGAATTGCTGTCGGGTCGCCCGTCGCCCCCGATGGGACGTGCGCCTCCGTGTCGATGGAAGGGTGTCCGACGGCCATCGGGCGCTGGGCCGCCGGGTACGGGCCGGTCGTCCCGACCTGGATGGACACGGAGAGGGTGACTGCTTCCGGGTGCCGACGGGTTGGCTGCCCGGCGAGCTCGCCGCGGACATCGGGGGTGTTGCCGACGAGCACGCTCAGCATGCCTTTCGGCATCGCCTCGCCCGGCGTGCGACGCTTCGGTTCACATTGCATGTCGGGTGTGTCTCGCGAAGGGGGGCGAAGTGGTGGGGTGAGGCCCTGCGGGGGCGCGCCGAGCCGGTTTTGGCTTGACGCCTCGGCTTCGGCGGGCATCGACCCGGTCCCGCGCCTCACCGGCCCGACCTGGACGGAGTTCCTCACCAACCAGGCCGAAGGCGTCATCGCCGTCGACTTCTTCCACCTCGACGCCGTCCTCGGCCGCAGGCTCTACGCGCCGACGTTCCTCAAGCACAGTACCCGGCGCCTGCGCATCGCCGGCGTTACCGTTCACCCCACCCATGACTGGGCGGTGCAGCAGGCCCGGAACCTGGCCACCGATCCCGGCACACGCATGGAGTCTTTGCGCTTTCTCCTGCGTGACCGCGACAGCACGTACGGGCAGTTTTTCGACGCCGTCTTCGAGGCCGAAGAGATCGAGATCCTCAAGAGTGCCCCGCGGGCGCCCCGGATGAACGCCCACTGGGAGCGGGTGATCGGCACCATTCGGCGCGAAGCCCTCGACCGCGTCCTCATCATGAACGAGGCCCACGCCCGGCACGTCGGACCCGCGTCCTCGGCGGCGTCATCAACGAGTACCGATACGCCACCTGACCCGCAGCGACGACTTTCCGAGCCCACAGGGTGTTTTCCCGCCGCTCGAGTCCGGGTGCGGGGCCTGTCCCGGAGAGTCGGGTACTTCAGAATGGTTGCCAGATTCTGGCCAGCGCTGATGTGGTGAGCACCTGGTCGGGATGCCCTTGTCCGGCGAGGCGGCCGTCCTGGAGGAGGAGGCAGGCGTCCGCCGCACGTGCGACCTCCAGGTCGTGCGTGGCCTGGACGACCGTCACGCCGTCCGTGACGAGGGCCGTCAGCAGTGCCCCGATCCGTTCCCTCGCCTCCGGGTCCAGACCTGTGGTCGGTTCGTCGAGAAGCAGCAGGTCCGATTCTTGCGCCAACCCCTGTGCGATGAGGGCGCGTTGACGCTGTCCGCCCGACAGTTCTCCCAGTTGGCGTGGGGCGAGGTCGCCGATGCCGAGCCGTTCGAGCGCGGCATCCACGGTTGAGTGGTCCCGGCGGGTCAGTCGACGCCATGGTCCGCGCTCGCCCCAGCGTCCCATCTCCACGGTCTGCCGAACGGTGAGTGGCAGGGTGTCGCCGACGGCTCCGCGCTGCGGTACGAACGCGGGTGGCCGTTCTCCGGCGTGCTGAATGTCGCCGGATGTCGGATGGATCACACGGGCGACAACGCCGAGCAGGGTCGACTTGCCGCTGCCGTTGGGTCCGACGAGTGCTGTCGTGGTCAACTTCGCTATTTCCGCGGTGAGTTGCCGGAGGACGGGGCGTCCTGGGTAGCCGGCACACAAGTCGGTGAATCGGACGTGAGGAGTCCTGTCCTGGGGGGAAGCGGGCGAGGGGGATGGCTTTTTGAACATGGTTTTCATTGTAGTGTCCTCGCCATGGATTGGTTGACGGCCCCGTTCGAAGTGACCTTTGTGCAGCGAGCCCTATGGGGCGGAATCCTGGTGTCCGCGATCTGTGCGCTGGCGGGCACCTGGGTGGTTCTGCGGGGGATGGCCTTCCTCGGTGACGCCATGTCCCACGGTCTGCTGCCGGGGGTCGCGCTGGCCGCGCTGTTCGGCGGGAACCTGCTGGTGGGCGCGGTGGCCAGCGTCGCCGTCATGACGGCTGGCGTCACCGTACTCGGACGTACACCGAGGCTGTCCCAGGACACCGGCATCGGACTGCTCTTCGTCGCCATGCTTTCGCTCGGCGTGATCATCGTCTCGCGCTCGCAGTCCTTTGCGGTGGACCTGACCGGCTTCCTGTTCGGTGACGTCCTCGCCGTCCGGCAGCAGGACCTCTTTCTGCTCGCGGGAGCGTTGTTCGCGGCGCTGGTGGCGTCGGTCCTCGGTCACCGCGCCTTCCTGGCCCTGGCGTTCGACTCACGCAAGGCCCAGACCCTGGGGCTGCGTCCGCGCCTGGCCAACGCCGTGCTGCTCGGCCTGCTCGGTCTGGCGATCGTCGCCTCGTTCCACATCGTGGGAACACTGCTGGTCCTCGGCCTGCTCATCGCTCCGCCGGCGGCAGCCCTGCCGTGGGCGCGCAGCGTCCGTGGGGTCATGGCGATCGCCGCACTCCTCGGCGTCGCCGCCACGTTCGGCGGCCTGCTGTTGTCCTGGCACCTGGGCACCGCCGCCGGCGCGACCGTCTCGGCCCTCGCGGTGAGCCTGTTCTTCCTCTCCCACGCGGTGTCCGGCCTGCGTCACCGTCGTCCGCGCCTTGCCCCCCGCCCCGCCCCCGCCCCTGAAGTCAACTGAAAGAAGCCTGAGGCGATCGCTATGACCGTCCGCACAAACGTCACTCCGTGGGCTTCGGCCACACTGGTGCTCACCGCGCTGCTCGCCACGGGCTGCGCGGGGGAGAAGGACAACAACTCACGACTCGCTGCGAGTTCCTCGTCCGCCACTCCGCACGGGTATGTCGAGGGGGCGAAGGAGGCCGCCGAGCAGCAGTCCCGTCTGCTCCTCAACGACCCCAACAGCGGAGACAGCAGGGTTCTCGACCTCATCACCGGCAACGTGCACATGACGGCCCGGGTGGAAGGTGCCGTCCGGCTGGGCACGGACGGAAGATTCGGCTACCTCCACGCCTCCGGCGGCACGCAGGTGCTCGACAGCGGCGCCTGGACGGTGGACCACGGGGACCACATCCACTACTACAGCGCGGCGATACGTGACGTCGGCAAACTAGCCGTGGGCCGCCAGGCACAGGTGCGCAGCGACGTCGTCGTGACCGCGGTGACCGACGAGGACGGGCGGACCGTTCTGTACGACCGGAGCAAGCTGGAGAAGGGCGAGATCGCGTCGTCCCGGACGCTGGAGGGCACTTACACCGGCGCCGTCCTGCCGTACGAGGAACACCTGCTGGCCTTCGCGGACGAGGCGCGCACCACGAAGCTCGTCGTGCTCGACCGGAAGGGCAAGCCCGTCGCCTCCCCGGACGTGGAGTGCGAGGAACCGCGAGGAGACGCCGTCACCCGGCGTGGCGTGGTCCTCGGCTGCGCCGACGGCGCCCTGCTCGTCCGTAAGGAGGACGGCGCCTTCACCGCCAAGGAGATTCCCTACGGCGAAGAAGTCCCGGCGAAGGAACGGGCCACCTCCTTCCGCCAGCGACCCGACAGCGACACCCTCACCGCACCGGCCGGAGGCGACGCCGTATGGGTCCTGGACGTCAGCGCACGGACCTGGACCCGGGTGGACACCGGGCCCGTCGTCGCCGCCAACACCGCCGGAGAGGGCTCCCCGCTGCTCGTCCTGGAGACCGACGGCTCACTGCACGGATACGACATCGCCACCGGAAAGCAGATCGCCCGGACCAAGCCGCTCCTCACCGCAGAAGAGCGGGCCGACACCGACGACAGCGCTCCCGTGATCGAGGTCGACCGCAGCCGCGCCTACGTCAACGACCACGAAGGCAAGAAGGTCTTCGAGATCGACTACAACGACGACCTGCGCATCGCGCGCTCCTTCGACCTGGACATCGAGCCGGTCCTCATGGCGGAGACCGGCCGATGAGCCTGAGTGCGGCGAAGCAGCGCGTGCGGGTGGGCGTGGCACGGCTGCGCAGTCTGATCGTGGGCCTGCTCGCCCTCGTCACGGCCGCTGCCGCCTCCGCCTGCACCACCGGTGAGGACCAGCCCAGCATCGTCGTCACGACCAACATCCTCGGCGACATCACCCGGGAGATCGTCGGTGATGAAGCCGACGTAACCGTCCTGATGAAGCCCAACGCCGATCCGCACTCCTTCGGCCTGTCGGCGGTGCAGGCCGCCGAGCTGGAGCGCGCCGACCTCGTGGTCTACAACGGCCTGGGGCTGGAGGAGAACGTCCTGCGGCACGTGGACGCTGCCCGCGAGTCCGGCGTCGCCACGTTCGCAGTCGGCGACGCGGTCGACCCGCTCACCTTCCGGACGGCCGACGACGGCGGCCCCGAGGAAGAGGAAGGACAACCCGACCCGCACTTCTGGACCGATCCCGACCGGGTGCGCAAGGCCACCGGCCTGATAGCCGACCAGGTGATCAAGCACGTCGACGGCGTGGACGACAGCGCGATACACGCACATGCCGACCGCTACGACGAGGAACTCACAGACCTCACCGCCTGGATGGAGAAGTCCTTCGACCGCATACCCGAGAACAAGCGCGCCCTGGTGACAAACCACCACGTCTTCGGCTACCTCGCCGACCGCTTCGGCTTCGAGGTGATCGGCGCGGTGATCCCCAGCGGCACCACGCTGGCCTCACCCAGCTCCTCCGACCTGCGCTCGCTCACCGAGGCGATGGAGGAGGCCGGCGTACGCACCGTGTTCGCCGACTCTTCCCAACCCACCCGGCTCGCCGAGGTCCTGCGCACGGAACTGGGTGGCCAGGTCCAGGTCGTGGAGCTCCACTCGGAGTCGCTGACCGCCAAGGGCGAGGGTGCCGACACCCACCTGCGGATGATGCGCGCCAACACCACCGCCATGACCGACGGCCTGACCGCCGGAACAAGCGGCGACTGACCCCCAACCCCCTGACGGACACCGGGCGACCGGACCGGAGCCGTCATGCACCACATGCCGCACGCGACACACCACTCGCCGCCGCCGAGCGGCACGGAAAGGAACACACCGATGAACAAGTCGATACGCAACAGAGCCCTCACGGGGTCGGCACTCGCCCTGGCGGTGTCCACGGTCTTGACTGCCTGCGGAGGGGATGAAGCCTCCTCCGACGCCAAGGCCGAGGGCACCCCTAACGCCACGCCCGCCGCCGCGGTCAAGGACCCGCTGGTCGCCACCTTCGACGGTGGCCTGTACATCCTGGACGGCGAGAACCTCCAGCTGACCAAGACCATCGAGATGTCCGGTTTCAACCGGGTCAACCCCGCCGGTGACGAGGACCACGTCATCGTCTCCACAGACACAGGCTTCCGCGTGCTGGACGCCACCGGGCAGGCCCTCACCGACATGGAGTACAAGGGCTCCAAGCCCGGCCACGTCGTACGTCACGCGGGCAGGACGGTGCTCTTCACCGACGGCACCGGAGAGGTCAACGTCTTCGACCCCGCCGAATTGCGCGGCGGAAAGAAGCCGGAAGGACGCACCTACACCTCTGCCGAGGCACATCACGGTCTCGGACAGCCTGGTTTATAAAACTTCCCCAGGTCAGGTGCGGCAACAGTCACCGCGACCCCTGGCGGGAGCGCCCGCCAGCGCCGGGTCACTCGGACGGCTGAGGGCCATACTCCGTCAGTCCTGTCTCCGGATGGCAGATCTGGCAGGCTTCGATGTCCGGCTCGGCCAGGGCGATGATCGCTACACCGGAAAGGGTGACTACAGTCGCGGAAGGGGGCCGGAGCCACTGTCATTGGCTCCGGCCCCCTTCATGCGTGCTGGGCCGTCAGGAGGTGGGCTCTCCGGGCACGACACGGGCGAAGTACTCCTTGAGGGTGTCTTCGTCCAGCTCGCCGTCCATGACCAGCGACTGGCGCAAGGCCTGGCCGGTGGCCTGGGCCGGGGTGCCCCAGCGGCCGTGCGCCTCACGCATGATCTCCCCGATGTACCACTGGGCGGAGCGATTCGGTCATCCTGTCGGCGGGCGTCTGAAAGAACGAACTGCAACGTGAAGAAACCTCGCCGACCAGTAGTTTTATCCGGCCGCACCGAATCTGCAGGAAGCAGCTCATCATCGCAGCCCCCTGCACGCCCACAGCGCTCGCGCACCGCGAGCGGCAACGAAGTCGCCGACGCATGCGGCGAGCCCGTACTCGGAGACGACCACTGCCAGCGAAGCTGCCGGTGCGGCGGCAGCGATGGCAGCGGTCAGATGTCCGCACGGCGGCATGTCAGTGGCTACTTCTACGCTTCCGGCCATGGACATGGACGATCTTGTTTGGCAGGCGAGCAACTATGGCGGCATTTCTCCGCGGAGGGTGGGTCTTCTGTTGGAGCACGGTCACCTGGACCTGGTGATCCGGGCGGCAGCGGAACGCGGCGAGTGGTTCTGCGCGGAGGGCGCGGTGGAGGAACTGTGCCGGGCGGGGGAGTTCGGAAGGGCGCTGGAGGTGATGGCCCCGTTCGTTACGACCGGGTGGCCGAGCGCTCTGTGGGCGAAGGCCGACATCCTGCTGCGGGCGGGCCGGACGGAAGAGGCCCGATACCTGGTCTGCCCGGACGAAGCAGGACACGCGTCGACGACCGAATGCCGCAACTTCGCTGAGCTACTCGCCAGGGCAGGGCGCATCGATGAGGCCATCGACCTGCTCGTTCCGCACATCGGTGAGTCGTGGATCCGGTCAGTCCTGGTGGAGATCACTGAAGGCCACGGCCGTGACGAGCGGGTGCTGGAGCTGATCGCCCC
The DNA here is from genome assembly GCF_042802415.1 of Streptomyces sp. NPDC057486. NCBI lineage: Bacteria > Bacillati > Actinomycetota > Actinomycetes > Kitasatosporales > Streptomycetaceae > Streptomyces > Streptomyces sp. NPDC057486. The sequence goes on from NZ_JBHVEE010000216.1 coordinate 7,398, forward strand.
GCATGCCGAAGCCGCGCGGACAGTTTGCGACGAGGGCCAGTGGGACTACTCCTGCTCGGACGCGCAGGAGCTCCATGCCCGGGTGCTGGAGCGCGCGGGCCGCGCCGACGAGGCGATCCGGATCCTTGGCCAGGACATAGCCGGGCGCCGCTTCCTCACCCAGAACACCCTCACCGCCTACGCCGAACTGCTGGCACGTCACGGCCGGCTCGACGAGCTGCGCGAGCTGGCCGCCCAGGATGCGCACACCTGCCTGGACATCTACGCCGGCGCCCTCCGCGCCCACGGCCAGGCCGAGGAAGCCGAGGCCGTGATGCGCGATGCCATCGCCGCTGACGACTGGGTCGGGTATCGCGCCTGGCTCTCCTCGACCTTGCTGCAGGACGGCCGACTGGACGACGCCATCGCCGTCGCCGAACCCGGCTTCAGCTGGTACGACTGCTCCAACCTCCTGGCCCCACTCGTCCACCAGCTTCTCGACCGCCCCAAGGAACTGCTTCACCTGCTGGAGCACCCCAGCGTCGTGCCCCACCACGGCCACGAGGAGTTCCAGCACTGGTGGCGGGCCTTCGCCCTCGCCGGCCTCGGCCGCATCGACGAGGCGATTGCCCTGGCCGAAGCTGATCCGCACCCCTGGACCGACCCCCGTATCGTCAAGGCCAACCTCCTCACCACCGCCGGCCACCTCGACGCCGCCGCCGCTGAACTGCGCGCCCTCGGCACGGTTAAGGCACACGAAGAACTCTTCGAGGTTCTGGTCCGGCAAGGCCGGGCGGCCGAAGCGATCGCCGCCCACCCCACGGTGGCCGAGCAGCGAGCCGCCAAACCGAAGCCCGAACCTGTCCCCCTGGGAGAGAACGGGTACTCCCTGGAGCCACCCTTCTAGGGTGGCGCTGCCACGCCCACATCAGGAGTGACGCAAGAGTGACGGCTGCTTCGTAGGATTCGGCGGTCTTGTCGTAGCGGGGGATGTGGTACTTCCCGCCGCCACCGCCGGTCAGAGAGACCCGGACCGTGGCGAGCGCGGGCAACTCCACGCCCGGGAGCTCAAGGCCCTGGTCCACGTCAGGGCCCGCAGCACAACGATCGCACCGCGTGCCGTGACTGCCGACGCCCAAGGCGCCCGTCAGGGGCGGGCCTCCGCAGCTGCCTTGCGCTTGGCCTCGACCTCGGGCGGAAGTGGGAGAACCGGCACAGCGGCCGGGTTGGTCGGCCTCTCCTCCTGAACGCCGTCAGGCCCGGTGACGATCGAGGTGCGGCTGACCTCCCGGGCCCGGTGCGATGAGACCTCCCACAGCGAGTGGCCCACCCCCATCGTGTCCGCACCGCCCATGTCGAACCAGTTGATCCGCATGTACCCGCCGTACAGCTCCAGCGACGCTGGCCCCTGATGTCGAACGACCCGACCTCGGAGATGTCGTCCTTGCTGCCCTCTGGAAGGAGTTGTCCCGGAACCGGCACGCATCCCTCGTCGTCTCCGAACTGACCTGCACGCTCTGGAACGCGGTCGTGCCCGACACCGGCGCCATCGATCTGGCCCCGATCAGCAGCGTGAGCGCCGAAGCACGAGCCCAATTCGCTGAGATGGTCGCTTTGGTGCTGATGGATTATGCCCAACTGGGACTTGTGGCAATGGATCCAGAACAGACCCTCGTGCAGCTCACCCCGATCGGCAGCCAGGAGGCCGACGAACGCCTCGTTCCCGCTGGAGGCCCCGACAGGCCCTGATCGCGGTACGCATGCCGTCCGCGCGTGTGCCCGAGGATCTCCTGTGTGATCACCTCGGGCACGCCGCGGTTGTGCAACGGGCTGGCGAAGGCGGGGCGGCAATCGTGGAAGTCCGGCTACCAGTCCGTGTGGTCGACGTTCACCGCCCCGGGTCCGGCCCTGCTCAGCCCTGCTGCTGCGCGGTGGCCTTCTTCACCTGCTCGGTGATATCGCCGGTCTGTGCGGCGGGCGGGGCCTTGATCGCGGCCGTGGCGCCGAACTTCTCGAAGTCCATCGTCACTGTCAGACTGCCGAACTGCTGCTTCATACGGACCGGGAGGTCCTTGGCACCGACCCAGATGTCCATGGTGATCGAGTCACTGCCGCCGGTCATCGAGCCGAAGAGGTTGTTCTGGTTGCCGTAGGCCTTCTTGAACTTGCCCATGTGCTGCTTGTCGACCACGGCCCGGTAGTGGGTCGCACTCTGACCGTTGACGGTCTCCTTGCCGAGGTCGTCGACGTTGTTGGCGTACTTCAGGCCCTTCATGGCGGCCGCTGGGCTGCCCGTGCCGGAGCTCGCCTGGAACGCCTCGGCGCCCTTGTCGCCGAACACCGCAGACGCGTCGATCTTCATCCACTCCTTGCCCTTGAGCGGGCCGGAAGGCTGCGGGTCGATCTCGTAGTAGTAGGCGCCGTCCACGAACACACCTCGGGTCTTGGCGGCGGCGTGCACCTGCTGCATCTGGGCGGCCTTGGTGTCCATCAAGATGTCGAACGCGAAGCCATGGCCCCAGGAGTACGTGCCGTCCATGGTGACCGGGCTGGTCGTCGGCGTCTCGGTCGTCAACTTGACCTGGGCGGACCCCAGGTTCTCGGTCTGGTCAGTTGCCCGCGCCAGCGCCGCCATGATCACGTCGGTTCTGTCGACGGCCTTGGCGGCCGTCTTCGCGCCGTCCGTGCCGCACGCGGACGTCACCATCAGCGCCGCCGCCGTGACCCCTACGCAGGCCGCGGTGTACCGCAGTCTCATCTGTCCCACCCCACTGCTGTGATTCTGTTGTGGATGCCGACTCTAGCGGGGGCCAGTGACAACCCTCCTGGCATTTCCGGGGTAGCTCACGCGGCCGGCACCGCCCGCAATCGGCTCCTCGGCGGCCTCGAAATTTGAACCTGTGGCCTCATCCTTATCAGGTCGATCACTGGGCGCAGGCAACGTCGATGAACCCTCGTTGTTCCTCGGCTGGCTAGTGCCGTGACCGCATACGTTCACCGGGTTGGTGAACCGTGGCGCCAGGAGCTGAGCTTCTAGAGTGAGGCGTCACAGCTCAGAGGCGGGTGGGGAG
>NZ_JBHVEE010000217.1:0-10354 GCF_042802415.1 Streptomyces sp. NPDC057486
AGCTACCTCGCAGGCCTCCACCTTCGCGCCTCGATGATCTGGATCAAGGACCTCACACGGACCGCCCATTGATCACAACCAAATACGCGCCCTAGAGGCCAAGGGCCAGCACCGCAACCGCGGTGACAGTGAGCCCGCCGAGCACGATCAGCCGGAAGCGTTCCGCCGGGACGCGCCGGAAGACGCGGTCACCGATCGCCCAACCCAGCGGCAGGCCCAGCACACCCGTCGCCGTCAGGAGCAGCACACCCGTGGAAAGGTGCCCCATGGCGATGAAGGAGGCGACCGCAACCGCGTCCTGCCCGCAGAACACCGCCTGCAGCGTTGCCCGGTAGCGGCGCGGCTCGAGCCCTTGCAGGGCCAGCACCAGCGGGGGGCCGTTCATGCCGGTCGAGGTAAGGAGCCCACCGCTGACGACACCGGCTGTCCACGCCGTGGCGCCTCCCTCGGGAAGGCGCACACCGAGCGATAGCAGCCCGACCAGAGCCAGCAGCACACCACCGATCAGCCGCGTGAGAGTGTGCTCGTCGCAGAGCGCCAGCGCTACCAGACCGAGCGGCATGCCGAGCACCCCGGCAAGGGTGAGGCGCCGGACCTGCACAGCATCCGCGTGGAGCCGCTCGTGTCGCCAGGAACCGGCGGTGAGCACCAGACCGACCGTGGTGGTGGCGACCACCGCGGTCACCGGGTCGACCGCGAGCGCAAGGAGGGGTACGGCGACCAGTGCGGAGCCGAAGCCCGTCACCGCCTGGGCGAGCGCGGCGAACAGGAAGACACCGAACGAGGCAGCGGCGAGGAGCAGGTCAGCCACCGGTCAACGGAAGGTCCGTGGCCACGGGGCGGCCTCCTCGAGCTGCGCAGCCAGGCCGAGCAGCACCGGCTCCGCACCGAGGTCGCACGCGAACTGCACCCCGCGCGGCAGGCCGTCGGGCGTCGTCCCGAACGGCACGGACATGGCAGGCATCCCGGTCAGGCCGAACACGCCGGTGTACGCCGAGTACCTGCACCGTCTGCGCCGAGATGGCGACACTCTCAGGGGGGACGACCTCACGGCAATCTTCGCGACGGTCCAGTGTAGGGGTGAGGACATCGGGAGCATCCATGCCTATTCCTGTCTGTATAGGTCAGCGGACGACGTGGTGGCAGGCCACCTGGTGAACTCAGGATGGCTGTGGCACCCATGCCGACCGCGGGGACGTCCTCGTTCCAGCGGGTCTGGATGGCGCCGAGGATCTTCTGGGGTCTCCGCCTCGTGCGTCTCGGCCTGCAGCCGGGCGAGGAGCTTGTCCATCTCGGGGTTCTTGTAGCCGGAGGCGTTCAGAACCGACGCCGAGTCGTACTGGGCCGGCGGTCAGCGACTTCGCGAGCCACGGAACGTACTCGCTCCTCTCCGGCTCACACCACATCAGGGTGTCGTAGACCGCCGCCAGGGCGCTTCCGCCGGACGCGCCGTTGAAGACCGTCTTGCTCGGGTCCAGGCTGCGCGGCTCGGAGTAGTCGGCGATGGTGAGGGGGTCGCCTTTGACCGGGTCGCCACTCGACGGCTGCTCCCCCACCAGCCCGAACTGGTAGCGGCCGCGCTCGGCGGCCGGCTTGGCGTCGTCGCCCGAGGGCGACGAGCACGCTGACGTGACCATCACGCCGGCCGTCACCGCGACCACGAGGCGAGTCCTGACTCGTGCGGCTCGCTTCACTGTGTCCCTCCGGTGAATAGGTGGCGCGCGGTGGGGCAACTCCGCTGGGTCCATGCCTGAAGTGAAGACGCTAAAAGTGCCCCCGAGGCCCACACATGACGCATCCCACTGGCCGGGAGGGCGGTTTGGTGTCCAACATTTCTCACGCATCGGAATCCGGTGTCTCCGGCGGTGGAGGCCGGGGTGTTCGCGGAGCGTGCAGCGACCCGATGGCGGTGGCAGTAGGACGCGTGGCACAGGGAGGACCCGCCGCGCATGACCCGCCGGGTGCCGCTGTCCGGACGGTACCGGCGGCCTCCCACTCGGCCTCGGTGGACAGCCGCTAGCCGGCCCACGCGGCGTACGCCGTCGCATCGCGCCAGGAGACGTGGACAACCGGATGGTCCGGCCGGTCGGCGGAGTCGAAGCCGTCCGGCCGGCGCCGGCCCGCTCCCTCGACGACCAGCCACCACGGGGCTCCGTCGACCCGCCCGGCGACCTCCCTGGCGGGACCGCGGTGGGCGAGGTGGAAGGCGGCAGAGGCACCGAACTCCTCGGCGCCGGTGATGCGCCCGGTGCCCGCAGCTGACGCTGCGAACTGTTCGTTGGTCACGGCGGTGGCGTCCAGGCAAAGGCCGGGCAGCGTGACCTGGTGCACCGGCCACTCGCCGGCCTCGGGGCGGCCCTCGCTGAAGGCGTCCCCCATCGCGAACGCGCCGCCGGGGATCGACAGCTGACCGGTCAGGTCACGCCGCCTCGCGGGTGCGGCCGTGGGCTCCGGACCGCTCCCCTCCCGGCGGGCCGGGAGAAGAGCAGCACGGTCCGGTGATCCCGGTCAGCCATCGAGTTCGATGTCGACGCGCGCGACGGTCCCGCCCCGGAACGGGTTGATCACCGGGTAATCGCCGACCGGGAAACCGGTGTTGAGGCCGATGTCGAAGGTCTCGTCGATGGAGAAGACCGTCGGCGGGGTCGCGACGACGCGGCCGTCCTCGGCCGTCTTCCCGTCGACCACGAGGCCGATCGTGGTGCCCCGACCGCGTCCGCCCCCGTCGTACCGCAGGACCACCTCGACCTGGTGCCGCCCGGGCGCCAACGACGTTCCGGTGAGCACGAGTTCGGCTATCTCGAAAGTGCGGTAGGCCAGCACAGGCCGGCCGTCCGGGCGAGCCAGAGGGCCCAGCCCGCGGCGCGCCCACCCATCGAGGCGACGACCCCTTGCGCGGTGCCCTCCCCCACGTCCCGGACGGCGCGCAGGTGCCAGGAGCGGCCCACCATGCGCGGGGCCCGGCTCTCCGGGATTCCGACGGTGCCGGCGTGAAAGGTGAAGCTGGTGCGGTCCTCGACCAGGTTGGGCATCGGGGTGCGCGAGACCCGGGCGTCGTGAAGGGGCAGGATCCCGACCCGTTCGGCGTGCTCGGTGACGAGCGCGGTCAGTTCGGCCAGCCGCTCGGGTTCCTGTTGCGCGAGGTCGTGCGCCTGGCTGAAGTCGGAGCGCAGTTCGTAGAGCTCCCACTCGTCGTCCTCGAACGGTCGGGGCGTCCCGCGGCGGCCCGCCGTCCACGGCACCCCGCCGTGGTGGGCCGAGGCCATCCAGCCCCGGTGATAGATCGACCGGTGCCCGTTCGCCTCGAAGTACTGCGTCTCGTGCCGCTCGGGTGCCTCGGGGTCGGCGGAGGAGTAGGCCAGGCAAGTGCCGTCCATCGGTAGCTGGGCCACCCCCTCCACCGTGTCGGGCTGGGCGATCCCGGCGAGTTCGAGAATCGTCGGTGCCAGATCGTTGACGTGGGTGAACTGCTCGCGGATGGCTCCGCGGTCGGTGATGTCGGCGGGCCAGGTGAGCACCATCGGGTTGTGGGTGCCGCCGAGGTGGGAGGCGATCTGCTTCATCCACTGGAAGGGCGCGGTCATCGCCCACCCGGCGGGGTACTGCGCGTAGGAGTCCGGGCACGCCTGTCACGTGCGGGTCACGGCCGGTCAGCAGGGACGCGCGGGTCGGCGAGCAGATCGCGGTGGTGTGGAAGCGGTTGTAACGCAGCACCTGAGCGGCCAATGCGTCGAGCGTCGGAGTGTCCACCGGGCCACCGAACGTACCGGGAGCGCCGAAGCCGACGTCGTCGAGCAGGACGACGACGTTCGGGCGGGGGCTCATGCTTCAACACCCGCGCTACGCACCCAGCGGGCGCTGATCCGGAGGTTCACCTGGGCCATCAGCGAGGGCTCGACCTGGGCCCGGGCCTCCAGCACCTCGCGGTAGCAGGCCTGGGCGGCCTTGTCGGACCGGTCGGCGAGGAAGGCCCACTCCGCGACATGGCAGGCCAGTCGCAGGTCCGTGCCGGCCAGGGTGCGGGCTCGCTCCACCAGTGTGGCCACTCCCCCAGCCAGGCGCGCCACTTCGGCGGCCTGTGCGTCCTGCGAGGAGGGCAGCAGATGGGAGGGGTAGCCGTCCCACCAACCGGAGTAGCGACGGATGACGTTGCGGCAGATGAACTCGGGCTTGTCGTAGATCGCGTGCAGCCGGGGGTGGTTGTGCAGGTCCTCGGGGATCTCCAGGGTGGCCACGATCTCGTCGGGCAGGACGCCGTCGTTGAGCCCGGTCAGGGTGTGGTCGACGATGATCCGCAGGTAGCGGGCGAGCGAGGTGAGCTCGTCGGCGACGGCTTCCGTCCCGGTGGCCGGGTCACCGTGGCCGGGGATGATTACCGAGGGGCGCAGCGCGGCCATCTCCTCGGCCGCGTCGGCCCATTCCTCGGCGTACCGCTGGACCTTCTTGGGGTTGCCGGCGTTGGGGAGGTAGCCGGTGACCAGGTCGCCGGCGGCGATGACGCCGCGCTCGAGGGCCCACACCCAGGCGGCGTCGTCGGTCTCGCCCTTGCCATGGTGTACGACGAACTGCTCGCCACCGACGGTCAGTTCGAGGCGGTCGTCGAACAGCCGGGTGGGCCAGACGAAGTCCTCGCGGGCGTCGGGCCAGGCCTTTCCGGCCGCGCCGGGCTGCTGGCCGTTGATCCGGGCGTTCAGGCCCGATGTCTTGATGTAGCGCTCGAAGTGGGCGGGCAGCGCGCGGTGCGCGACGATCCGGGGACGCTCTCCGGCGTCAAGGAACGCCCACAGGCCGAAGGCGTGGTCGCTGTGCCCGTGGGTGTAGACCACGGTGTGCAGCGGCTTGTCGCTGACCGAACGCACCGCCTGCAGCAGCGCCGGTCCGTCGCCGGCGCACCCGCAGTCGACGAGGAGGAGGCCCTCGTCCGTCTCGAACAGCGCGACGTTCACCATGCCGGGCTGGATGAACCACGTGCGCGGGGCGACCTCGACGATACGGGGCTCGAACCCCGATCCCTGGGAGCGGTCGAAGATGCGCCTCGCCTGTTCGGGGCTGAAGAGACCGAACGCGGCCCGGGCCGCGGCCTGTTGGTTCTCGGGGAACGTGAGTGTCATGAAGTCGTCCGTTCGCGGGAAAGGGAGCTTCCTTCGTGCGGGCGCACATTAAGGCGCATGCCTTAATGTGGTCAACGATCCGTCCCACTCACCGGAGGACCCCGTGGCAGACCCCAGCGCGAATACCCGCGCCCTCCTCGTCGACGTCGCCGAGCGCCTCTTCGCCGAGCGCGGGATCGACGCCGTCTCCCTGCGGACCGTGGGCGTGGAGGCTGGGCAGCGCAACAAGTCGGCGGCGCAGTACCACTTCGGTTCCCGGCAGGGCCTGATCGACGCCATCATCGCGGCGCGCTCGGCGCCGGTGGACGCGCGGCGGGCCGAGCTCGTGGCACGGGCGCGGGGCGCCACGCCCCCGCCGGACCTGCGGACCCTGGTCACCCTGCTCGTCCAGCCGCTGGCCGAGACCATCGAGGGCACCGGGGGAAGCACGTACTATCTGCGCTTCCTGGCGCGGGCCCTCGACGAGCCGTCCGTGCGCGCGGCCTGGCGCGACACCGCCACCACGCCCGCCTCGGTCCATCTCGTGCACCGCCGGATCCATGCCCTGCTCGGGGATCTCCCCCGCGACGACGTCGAGCGCCGTCTGGAATGGTCCGCGATGGTCAGCCTGCGCCTGCTCGCGGAGCACGAGCGCCGTCACCACGACGGCGGGTCGCAACCCGGGGCGCTCGCCCGGACCGTGCGGGAACTGGTGGAGATGCAGGTCGCTCTGCTCCGGTGCCCGACCGGGCCGTCGTCAGCAGTTCCCGCATAGTCGTGTCGAGGTGTCCCAGTGACCGGAACCACACGGGCAACGGAGGCCGGACTCTGGCCGACACTGGCCCGACCGCGATCCCAGTGGAGTCCCGATGCCCCCGGAGGAGTCCCCGATGACCAGCGACACCGACGCCCGCTCCGACGCCCTCGCCGTGATGGCCGGGCTCACCGGCCCCGGTTGCCGGTTCGAACTCGCCGAGGACGACGTCCTGGGCACCCGTCTCCCGGTCTTCACCCATCGCCGCCGTGCGCTGCATGAGGTGCTCCACGAGTCCGTCCGGTTCGCCGACCGGGAGTACGTCGTCACGGGGGACCGAAGGCTGACGTTCGCCGAGCACGCCGCCCAGGTGGCCTCGCTGGCACGGGTGCTGCGCGAGGAGCACGGCGTCGCCAAGGGCGACCGGGTCGCCATCGCCGCCGCCAACTCGGTCGAGTGGATCCAGACGTTCTGGGCCACCGTGTCGATCGGCGCCGTGGTGGTCGGTTTCAACGCCTGGTGGTCGGCGCGCGAGCTGGAGTACGGCGTCGGGCACGCGGCCCCCTCCCTGGTCGTGGCCGACGCCAAGCGGGCCGCCCTGCTCGCCGGGGTCGAGGTGCCCGTGCTCTCGGTCACGGAGGACATCTCCCGCTTCGCCGCCGCGTACGGCGACGAGCCGCTGCCCTCCGTTGACGTCGCCGAGGACGACCCGGCCGTCATCCTCTACACCTCCGGCACGTCCGGCCGTCCCAAGGGCGCGGTCCACACCCACCGCAACCTGTTGTCCGTCGTGGAGTACCACCGGCTGAACGACGCCCTGCTGAAGGCGTTCGGCGAGCCGCTGAACCCGATGGACCGTGTCCATCTGCTCGCCCTGCCGCTGTTCCACATCGCCGGCCTGCACAATCTGGTCGTGCCGCGCCTGGCGACGGGCAGCAAGATCGCCCTGTACGAAGGCGCCTTCGAGGCGGATGCCGTGCTGCGCATGGTGGAGCGTGAGCGGATCACGAACTGGGGCGCCGTCCCCACGATGGCCAACCGGCTCCTGGAACACGGCGACGTCAGCGGGTACGACACGTCCTCGCTGACCGCCTTCTCGCTGGCCTCCGCACCCTCCTCGACCCGGTTCAAGGAGCGGCTGCGCAAACAACTGCCTTTCGCGAAGGACTCGCTCGTGGACAGTTACGGCCTGACGGAGTCCTGTACCGCGATCGCCGTGGCCACCTCCCAGGACCTCGCGGAGGCACCCGGATCGCTCGGCCGGCCGGTCACCGGTGTCCAGTTGGAGATCCGCGATCCCTTCGGCGAAGCGCTTCCCGAGGGGGAGGAGGGCGAGGTGTGCGTCCGCAGCGCCTTCAACATGCTGGGGTACTGGGGCGACGAGGAGGCCACCGGGAACGCGATCGGCGAGGACCGCTGGCTGCGCACCGGCGACATCGGCTGCCTGCGGGAGGGGCGGCTGTATCTGACCACGCGCCGCTCCGACCTGATCATCCGCGGTGGGGAGAACGTCTACCCCGCCGAGATCGAGGGGGTGCTGAGCGCGTACCCCGACGTCTTGGAGTGCATCGTGCTCGGCGCCTCGCACCCCGACCTGGGCCAGGAAGTGGCGGCCGTGGTGGTGACAAGGGCCGGGTCCGCGGTCACCGAGGAGGCCCTGCGCGCGTACGCCGTCGGCGAGCTGGCCTACTTCAAGGTCCCGACGCGCTGGCGGCTCACCACCGAGAGCCTGCCCCGCAACGCGACGGGCAAGGTGATCCGCGCGTCCGTGCGGCCCTGACCCGGCCAGCTCCGGCGCCGGAGTCTGCCCGCCGTCCCGGTCCCGCACGGTCCGGGGCGGCGGAGGGCTTAGGGTCTTTCGTTCGGATCACGCCGGGCTCGCGTGCCCCGGCACCGGACCCCGCTCCCTGATCCGGCCTGATCCAAACGAAAGACCCCAGGCGACGTGGGCGCTCAGAACACCGACGGTCCGCGCAGCGTCGCCTCGGCTCCGCCGTCGGTGTAGAGCACCTGTCCGGTGATGTGGGTGTTCTCGGCCGAGGCCAGGAACGCCACCGCCCGGGCCACGGCCTCGGGTTCCATGTAGCCGCCCAGCGGCATCGGGACGGCGGTGTCCATCGCCCGCTTCATCGCCGGATCGTCGAAGAGTCCCGCGCTCATCGGGGTGAGCACCACGCCGGGGGCCACCACGTTCAGCGGGATTCCGGCATCGGCCCACCCTTGGGCGACGGCGGTCCGCCGGGCCCACTGGGCCAGTGCCGACTTCGACGAGGGGTAGAGCTGCCGCTCCCGCCCGTCCGCCATCGCTGCCCGGGCGTGGACCAGGGCGGTCTCCTCGTCGTCGGCGAGGCAGGCCGCCACGATGGCCGGGTCCGCCGGCTGGGTGCCGGAGATGGACCCGATCAGCACCACGCGCGAGGCCGATGATGCGGCGAGGGCGGGCCGCAGGGCCGTCACGAACCCGGTGCTGCCGAAGTAGTTCACGGTCACCATGGCCTCGCCGGGCACCGAGGTGCCGGCGCAGGTGACCACGGCGTCCACGACTCCGCCGGCCGCCCGAGCCGCGGCCTCGGCCGCCGCGGCGCGGCCGCCCGGCGTGGCCAGGTCGGCCTCGATCTCCGCACCCCGCAGGTCGACCCCGATCACGCGGTCGCCCCGCGCCCGTAGCAGTGCGGTGAGGGCCGCTCCGATCCCGGAGCCGGCTCCGGTCACGACGACGCAGCGGGTCATGGCATCTCCTCACATCGAAAGATCGCAGGCTCGGACGTGCGGACCGCCGTCCGACCGGAGCGGGCCGGACCGGAGGAACGGTTCGTCCGGGACTCGGGTCCGCATCCGACGCTACGGGGCGCGTGCGGGAGCGGGGACGCCCGTTCCCGGTGACCGGGAAGCGGGTGGGACGGCGAACGCCTCCCGCCCACCGGGACGAGGCCCGCCCGGTTCCCGCCTCACCGGTTTGGATGTGAGCTCCCGTACCGTACGAAAGAGGTGCCCATGCGACTCGGAATCACCAGTCCCGTCGTCACGGCCGTCCCCGGCGCGCACTCCCCCTGGGAGCGCACCGCTGGCATCGAGGAGCTCGGGGCGATCGCCGAGGCCGCGGACCGCTTCGGCTTCCACCACCTGACCTGTTCCGAGCACGTGGCCGTCCCCACCGGCATCGCCGAGCAGCGCGGGGGGACCTACTGGGACCCGCTCGCCACGTTCGGCTACCTCGCCGCCCGCACCAGCCGCATCCGGTTCGCCACGCAGGTCCTGGTGCTCGGCTACCACCATCCGCTGGGCATCGCGAAGCGCTACGGCACGCTCGACCGGATCTCGGGCGGCCGCCTCGTCCTGGGGCTCGGTGTCGGCAGCCTGGAGGAGGAGTTCGCCCTTCTCGGCGCGGCCTTCGAGGACCGGGGCGCGATCGCCGACGACGCCATCGCGGCGCTGCGGGCCGGTCTGTCGCAGAGCGAACCGGCGTACCACGGCAAGCACTTCGACTTCGAGGGCTTCATGGTGGAGCCGCATGCCGTGCAGGACCGGGTGCCGCTGTGGATCGGTGGCCGCACACCGCGTTCGCTGCGCCGCGCCACGACGTACGGCGATGGCTGGGTCCCCTTCGGGCTCTCGCTGGAGAAGCTGCGGGAGATGGTCGATGCGGCCGATCTGCCCGAGGGTTTCGAGGTCGTCCTCAGCGCCGGCCGTCCGCTCGATCCGGCCGGGGCCGGGGAGCGTACGGCGGTGGCGCTGCGGAAGGTCGCCGAGGCCGGCGCCACGCTGGTGAGCGTCTCCCTCGCCGCCGAGTCGGCGGCCCATTACGTCGAGCAGGTCGAGGCGCTGGCCGCGATCGCCGCCGATCTCACCTGAACTCCGCGGATCTCCGCCCCCGTTCCGACAGGAGAAACATGATGGATGACCGGATCGCCGCGCTCGAGGCACGGCTGCGGCAGTTGGAGGACGAGCGGGAGATCGCCCGCCTGATGGCGTCGTACGGGCCGCTCGTCGACAGCGGGGCGGCGGACGAGGTCGCCGCGCTCTGGGAGCCGGACGGCGTGTACGACATCGACGAGGTCTACCTCGCCGGTCGGGAGCAGATCCGGGCGATGGTGCGTTCCGATGCCCACCGGAGCTGGATCCGAGGAGGATGCGCGCACGTGGTGGGGCCCCCGCACGTCACGGTCGACGGCGACGAGGCGGTCGCGGTGTGCCACTCGCTGATGGTCGTGCACGAGAAGGGCCGGTACGTCGTCCGCCGGGCCACGGCCAACCACTGGCAGCTGCGGCGCATCGGGACCGGCTGGCGGGTCACCACCCGCACCAACCGCATCCTCGACGGGCGCCCCGACTCCCCCGAACTGCTGAACAACGGCGTGCGGGGCGAGAAGGCACGCGGCTGAGCGGACGTGGGGGTGGCGGGCCCCGCGGCCGGGGGGGGCACCCCCACAGGGGGGGCCCCGGGGGCCGCCCGGGGGGGGCCCCGCGCGGGGGGTACCCACCGCCCCCCCACCGGGGGGTGGAGTAAAAA
>NZ_JBHVEE010000218.1:0-9980 GCF_042802415.1 Streptomyces sp. NPDC057486
AGATCCATGTACGAGGTGAAGAGGAACACGAACGGCACCGAGCCATAGGCGAAACCGCCGTTGACCATGCCGGTCTTGCCGCCCTTGCGCTCCGGGTACCACTTGCCGACCATGTTCACGCAGGTCGCGTAGACGAGTCCGGCACCGATACCGCTGAACATGCCGAAGCCGAAGTAGGCGACGATGACATGAGGCGCGTACGCCAGCGAGAGATAGCCGAGCAGGGTGCCCAGCGCTCCGAGGAGCATCGCGCTCCTGGCCGGCAGCCGCCCGCTCTCACGGAGCTGACCGGCCGGGAAGGCGACGGCCGCCTGGAAGAAGATCCAGACCCCCATCAGCCAGAAGATGTGGCCACTGGCCCACAAGTGCGCGTCGTGCAGCGTCTCCTCGGCGGAGGTGAACGCGTACTCCGACGAGCTGATGCCCAACATGCCTATCCATGGGAAGAGCACCATGGTCCAGCGCGGTCTCCGCATGATGTCCCGGTCGGTCTCGCCGAGCCGGTAGGTGCGTCCGTTGCCGTCCGCCACCTCCCTGTACGGAACGTCTGATCGTATGTCAGTTGTCGTCATGCTATTTCCCCTACGTCGCAGAACCCTGGTCAGCGCCCCCTGGCCGGTTCCCATGTGCCGTCAGGACCAGTCCGCCCCGCGAGCCGCCCCACAGCCGGCTGGGTTCCCTGCACCCTGACCGGCCCGGTGCGCGCGTGCGCTCACGAGTCCTGACTTCGCGTCACCACATGTGCAACCCCCTCCACGACGACGGGAACAGTGATCCACTCCACACGCGGAGATTTTGCATACGATATGGAGTAGACCGTATTCTGTAGAGGGGTGGCCGCTCTGTCTAGGGGCCGCACTCCGTCTTTCTCGCCCGGATGTCACGCGGAGGTCCGTGTACGCCGCGCCGGAGCGCGGCGGGCTGCCATCGGACCACGATCCCCTTTGGGCGTTGGGGTGTTGCTCAGGTCAGTGACGCTGCCCAGTGGCACCAGCGCAGGGGGCTCCGGGCGGTACGCGGCCGTCGACCCGCGCGGCGTCGGACGGCCGACGATCCGGAACCCGCGAGCCCGGCGTTCCACCCCGTCGTGCCACACGTCCCGAGGGGCCGGCCGTTATGGAGAGGCGGGCCGCCGGACGGGAGCGCCGCAGGGCCTGTTCAGGCACCTCGCTGCCCGGGGCCGCCCGGACGAAGACGCCCGCGCCCCCGAGTAAGACCCTGGCCCTCCCGTCGCGCAGGAGCCGGATCGCATCCGAGGAGTCGGGACCTCGCGGGCTCGGCGGCGTGAAGCCGATCTCCGTGCCGAGCTCGTCAAGAGGGGCCGCCGCACCCCTATGGCACAGTCGCTCTGCACGTTGCTGTGGACGTGCACAGGGCGCACCCCGCCGCTGGGCCTGCCGATGTCGTATTGCCGTGCAGCCCAAGGAAGTTGACGACCTCGCGGATGATGGGCACCGCATGCTCGCGCGATCGTGCGACGGGTCATCGACGGCGCTCGCGGTGACACTCATGGCTTTGCGTTGCCGTTCCACTGTGCCGTTGTGAGGTGGGATGACGCCGGGTGGGCGGGCCGGACGGTGCCAGGGGGCGCCCGAGAACACACCGTCCGACCTCGCACCCGCGCCGCGGCGGCGGACGGGGTCCGCCGCCGCGGGCACGATGAGAGCCGACGCCTCAGTCCGAGGTCACACGGGCGGTACGGGCGGCGCAGTGGGAATACCCGTGGATCGGAGACACGACGCGGTGCACAGAGTGCGACCCACGCCGACCGGCGTGGCCATCACGGTGGCCGTGGCGACAGCACGTACGCACGAATACGCCGCCGGCCGGTCCGAGCGGCATCAGATCACCCCGCCGGTCCGCAACAGGGCCAGCTCCTCGCCACTGAGGCCGAGTTCTCCGACAAAGACCTCTTCGTTGTGTTCGCCGAGCAGCGGCGAGCTGGTGATGTCGACCGGGGAATCGGAGAGCTTGAGCGGGGATCCGACGGTGGCGAACGAGCCGCGCTCCGGGTGCTCCACCCGGACGACCATCTCGTTGGCGATCAGCGACTCGTCCTCGACAATCTCCTTGGTGGAGAGGATCGGGCCGCACGGGATGTTGTGGGCGTTGAGCTTCTGCAGGACGTCCCACTTGGGGAGCGTCGAGGTCCACTCCTCGATCAGCTGGAACATCTTGCCGAGTTTCGGGAGTCGCGCCTCCGGGGTCGCCCACTCGGGGTCATCAGCCAGCTCGGGCCGCCCGATCAGCTCACTCAGCGGCTGCCAGCCGACTGGCTGCACGATCACGTACACGTAGTCGTTGGGCCCGCCGGGAGCGCACCTCACGGCCCATCCGGGCTGCCCGCCGCCCGAGGCGTTCCCGGAGCGCGGCACCTCGTCCCCGAAGTTCTCGTTCGGATACTCGACCAACGGACCGTGTGCGAGCCGCTGTTGATCCTGCAGTTTCACCCGGCACAGATTGAGCACGGCGTGCTGCATGGCCACGTTCACGCGCTGCCCACGCCCGGTGTTCTCCCGCTGGAAGAGGGCGGCCAGGATGCCGGCGACGGCGTGGATGCCGGTCCCCGAGTCGCCGATCTGCGCGCCGGTGGCCAGCGGCGGACCGCCCTCGAACCCGGTGGTTGCCATCGAACCGCCCATGGCCTGCGCGACGACCTCGTACGCCTTGAAGTTGGTGTACGGCCCTTCGCCGAAGCCCTTGATGGACGCATAGACGATCTTCGGGTTGATCTCCTGTACGCGCTCCCAGCTGAACCCCATCCGGTCGACGGCGCCCGGCCCGAAGTTCTCGACCATGACATCGGAGCGCCGGATCAGCTCCGTCAGCAGCTCCTTGCCGCGCCCCGTCTTGGTGTTGAGAGTGATGCTCCGCTTGTTGCAGTTGAGCATCGTGAAGTACAGGGAGTCGGCGTCCGGGAGGTCGCGCAGCTGCTTGCGCGTGATGTCGCCGGTCAGCGCCTCCACCTTGATGACGTCCGCGCCGAGCCACGCGAGGAGCTGGGTAGCGGAAGGCCCGGACTGCACGTGCGTCATGTCCAGAACTCGGATGCCTTCTAGTGCCTTTGCCATGGCCGTCCTCACCTCGCTGATGTGTCGTGTCGTCGGGTTCGGGCTAGAGAAGAACACGGTCGCGTGGGGGCCCGGCCCCCACGCGCACACCCTGCGCGACGACGGCAGTCATCACGCCTGTACGACCCCACACTGTAGATTGCATACCGTATGGAGTCGCCATCATCGTGGCCGCAGCGGGCGTCGTTGTCCAGCGGCCGTACGCAATTTCGCGCGAAACCTTCGAGCCGCACCGGAGTCTCCCGGTGGTGAACGATCGTTCGCGGCACGCACGCAAAGGTTCAGCGGAACGCAGCCCACAGCTCGTGCGCTCAGCAGAGCGGCCCGTCGGCGTCGAGCAAGCCCTGGTATGACGCTGTGTGACTCTCTGCGAGCGTGGGCCGGGGTCCGACCGTGTTCTGGCAAGGGGCCTTCAGCGAAGGTGTACACCGCTTCTTGTTCGATCGCGTCGGCAGACAGCTGCCAGCGCAGCTTGGTGGCTACCCACTCCCCCACGTACCGGCACTGGGCTTCGGGGGCCGGTGGCATCCACTCGGCCGGGTCCTGGTCGGGCGGTTGGTGCGCACGGTGACCGCAACCAAGGAAGTTGGCCGCCCCCTGGTCGTTGGCGTACGCCTCGCGCCGGGCAGCAGCAGTCGACTGCGAGGACCCAGCTGGCGGGGAGCATTCGAAACGTGCGAGCGGCTGCTGGAGGCCGCGCGGAGCGCGGTCCGGGGGGACGAGAAGGAGCAGGATGCGCCGCTGCCAGCCGCACCGCGGAGCGGCCCACCCCGAGTTGGTGCGCGCGGCGCTCCTGCGGATGAGGATCCCCTGCTGCTCCTGTCGAACAGTGGATGCCCGAGGTGGTGCGCTATTGCATACAGTATGCAAACTGGCTAACCTCTACTCATGCCATTGACGAAGTCCACAGACCTGGCGCTCCCCACGATCACGCGGATGGCGGTACCCGGTGCGGAACTCGCCACCGCACGGCGGTGTCGGACATGACGCTTTATGGCGATGACGCGACAATAAGGCAGATTCTCACCGCTGCCGGAGACACCTGGGCCGTGGTGGGCCTGTCCGACAACCCCGAACGGGCCGCTTACCGCGTGGCCGAGAAGCTGCAGCGCATCGGCAAGAGGGTGGTGCCCGTGCACCCAAAGGCCGAGACGGTGCACGGTGAGCAGGGCTACGCTTCCCTTGCCGAGATCCCTTTCCCGGTGGATGTGGTGGACGTATTCGTCAACTCCGCCCTTGCCGGAGGCATCGCCGACCAGGCTGTGGCAATCGGCGCCAAAGCGATATGGTTCCAGCTGGGCGTCATAGACGAGGCCGCCTACGACAGGACTCACGAGGCCGGCCTGCTGATGGTGATGGACCGCTCCCCGGGACGGGAGATACCCCGGCTGGGGCTGGGCTGACGCTCCCCAGCCTGTGGGGCTCGAAGAGTCGTCATTGCAAGTCACGCGGCGTTGCGCGATCTTCGTGGCTAATTCCAACTTCGTTATATCCAGGAAGGGTTGGGATGCTGAGGGGGTGGCCCTGGGGGGTCGGTCGTGGGCATGTCCGTGTGTCAGGGGTGGCAGCACGGCGAGGCTGCGGTGGATCATGAGCGTTGGTGATCTCTCGTGCGTCGTCTCGGATCGGAGTGTGTCGTGTCGGTGCAGCCGCAGCCATGGCCTCAGCCGGATCCGCAGATCGCGGCGGCAATCCGGGCGATGTACCGGGGCAAGCGGGAGGCCCCGCACGCCGACGCGTTCGGGCGGGCGGGTAAGCCGGGCTGGTCGCCGGGCCGGCTCGCGCTGGTCACGGTGCTGCAGAAGGCCGCGGACCTGACGGACCGGCAGGCCGCCGACCAAGTCCGGGAGAACCTGTCCTGGAAGTACGCGCTCGGGCTGGCGATAGACGATCCGGGCTTCGACCACAGCGTGCTGTCGGAGTTCCGCACCGGCGTGGTCGCCCACCAGCTGGAGGAGCAGGTGCTGGACCTTGCGGGTGCCGACAAATCATCCGGCCAGGTCAGGAGCTTGATCGTCGCTGGCAGGCCTTCTGCTCGCGCCACTCGCGGCCGTGCTGTTCACCCGGATGGCCGTTGGCGGCATCATGATCTGTCGTGCTGCTGCGCCTGGCCTACCTCGCTGTCACCAATACGTTCACGCTCCTGCGGCTGCTGCCGATGAGTGAGCGGGACAAAGACATCGAGATCCTCACGCTGCGGCACCAGCTGCTGGTCCTGCAGCGCCAGGTCGGCAAGCCCGTGTTCAGCGACATCGACCGTGCGCTGCTCGCTGGCCTGCTCCATCGTCTCCCGATGAACAAGCTGCGCCGGCTCCTGCTGCTGGTGCGTCCCGACACGATCTTGCGATGGCACCGCGACCTGCTCAAACAGCGCCATGCCGTCACGTGCGCACCGAGGCGGCGAGGGCGCCCACCCACAGTCCGCTCGATCCGCAGCCTGGTCTTTGCGCCTGGCGCGTGAGAACAGCTCCTGGGGGTACCGGCGCATCCACGGTGAGCTCGCGGCGCTCGGTATCAAGATCGCTGCCTCCACCGTCTGGGAGATTCTCAAGGAGCACGGCATCCCGCCCGCCCCCGAACGCGAAGGCACGACCTGGGCTGACTTCCTGCGCAGCCAGGCCGACGCGCTCCTCGCCTGCGACTTCTTCGAGACCCGCACCCCGGCCGGGACACGCCTGTACGTTTTCGCCGTCATCGAGCACACCACCCGCAGGATCCGGATCCTGGGCGCCACCGCACAGCCCACCGCGGACTGGGTGGTGCAGCTCGGACGCAATCTCGCCATGGATCTCCAGGACGCGGGCAGCCAGGCCAGGTTCTTGATCCGCGACCGGGACCGGAAGTTCACACAGGCCTTCGATGCCGTGCTCGCCGACGCCGGGCTGGAGGTCGTCACCAGCGGTGTCCGGATGCCCCGAATGAACTCCATCGTGGAGCGCTGGATACAGGCCTGCCGCAGGGAGCTGCTGGACCGCACCTTAATCTGGAACCAAAGCCACCTCCTGCACGTGCTCCAAGAGTTCGAATCGTTCTACAACGGGCATCGGCCGCACCGGGCCCTCGGCCAAGCCGCCCCGCTTCGCCCGCTACCTGAACCGATCACCGAACCAGGACAGATCGTGCATCTGAAGGCCCACCGACGAGACCGGCTCGGCGGAACCCTGCATGAGTACCAACATGCCGCCTGAGCAGGTCGGATGATTAATCGGCACCCGCACAGTTCGCGGCGGAGTTCTCCGCGGCCTTGGACGTAGAGGGCCTGGTAGACCGTTTCGTGGGTCACGTGCATCTCCGGGCGGTCGGGGAACCGTGCGCGAAGAGCGTTGCGTCTGCTCGGGGCTCCAGCGTGTGCTCAGGCGCTCCTGGATGAAGTCCCGCAGTTCGGGGTTCTGGCCGATCTTCCCCGCCTTGGGGCGGGGCCGGCGGGTATCGGCGCGTGCCTGGGCGGCGTGCGGCCGGTACTGGCCGTTGCCGGGGTGCCGGTTGCGGCATATCTCGCGGCTGGCGGTGGACGGGCTGCGGCCCAGCTCGGCGGCGATCGCGCGGATCGTGGCCTTCTCCCGCAGCCGGTCGGCTATGTGGATGCGATCGGCCTCACGCAGGTAGCGGGACGGGCCAGAAGACGGCGCCTCCTGGTGGATCGGAGGCGTCGCCTTCTTCTTGCCGACGTGCGCATGTGATCCGTTGCGCCACTTCTTGCCGGTCCGCCGGTCGATACCGACGATCCGGCAGGCTTCCCTGCTGCTGTAGCCCTGCTGCATGAACTGGAAGTATGCCGCCCGCTCACGGGTCAGCTTCTTTCGCCCCTGCGGCCCCCGGTCCTTACGTATCTCGAAGTCCATTGCAGCCCCCTGAGCTGGGGTGTTGCAACGACCACTAGAACTCAAGCCGCCGAGCCGGGGCCGTATCTGTTCCCAGGTCGCGGTCAGCTCCCGCACGCTGTCGGGCGACTGCGCGAGCAGCACGCCGTAGAAGAGGGCAGGGTCGTCGGTGAAGGCGACCGCACGCGGTCGTTCGGTCCAGGATGATCGGGGCGCCCCCCTTGCGGTGCGGCGATTGTCCCGTCGGGGTCTCCCCGCTGGTCCGGGTGAAATCGAGCGGATCGGTCACGCCTCGCCGGGAGGCGCAGCTCGGAGCCGACGCGAAGTCGTCGGCAGCGAACGGAGCGGGCCGGGAGGCCGGCTGACAGGGAGGCGGGAAGGGGCGTCGCCAGGTCCCCCGGAGCAGGCTCCGGGGGACCTGATCGTGCCGGATCAGGCGACTGTGATGTTCTCCGCCTGCGGGCCCTTCTGGCCCTGCGTGATGTCGAAGGTCACGGCCTGGCCTTCCTGGAGCTCACGGAAACCCGAAGCGTTGATGTTGGAGTAGTGCGCGAAGACGTCCGGACCGCCTCCGTCCTGCTGGATGAAACCGAAGCCCTTCTCGGCGTTGAACCACTTCACCGTTCCGCTGGCCATGCTTGTGCCTCTCAGTCGATATCGGACCCGCACCGCGCGGACCCGGAGGTGATCGCCCTGGTCCTGCACTGCACAGCAGAACGCCCACGCCAGGGCGCGGGCAGGTATTGCGAACCACGACATCTGCCGATGACGCTACACGGCGGAACGGCCAGTCACCAGAGAGCAACGATCACTCTTGCAGTTTCAGATACACATCAGGGCCCTCTTCGTTCGGTGGGCGGTGATGAACCGGGCGTATCGCTCGGCGAATGCGCTCATGGTGCCGTCCCGGTCAACCAGGGCGGTGTCGAGCACGCCTTCGCCCGCATGAAGACCTGACAGATCCTCCGCGGCTGCCGTCTCAAGTGCGATGGCGTCCACCACGCCATGCGGAGCTGGTGGCACGTCACTTCCTCAGCCCCGCCACGGTTTCGTACCACCTTGGCGTACTGCACCGGGCCGGCCTCGTCGCCCGCGCCCGGTCCGACCGATCGGCGCTCTACCGCCGTACGCCCGAGGGGTCCCGGCCGGCGGGGAGCCGGTAGGTGGGGGTCATGCATGAGCGATGAATCGGGTCCGCCCTGGTATGACTCGAATCATCGCTGACATCTCGATCTCCCTGGACGGCTTCGTCACCGGGCCCGACCCCGGCCCGGACAGCGGTCTGGGCACCGGCGGCGAGGCCCTGCACACCTGGGCATTTTCCGACGACCCCGACGACCGCCGCGTCCCGCGCGAGGCGACCGTCCGCTCGGGCGCCGTCGTCCTCGGCCGCCGGCTCTTCGACCTGGTCGATGGGCCGAACGGCTGGGACGACACGTCCGGCTACGGCGCCGGCGAGGTCGGCAAGCCCTCGTTCGTCGTCGTGAAGAGCTCGCCGCCGGAGTCGGTGCGGCTCACCGACCTCGACTGGACGTTCGCCACCACTGGTCTGCCCGACGCCGTCACCGCCGCGCGCGAGCGCGCCGAGGCGGCGTCGTCGGACAGCGGCAAGGACCTCGACGTCGTCCTCATGGGCGGCGGCGCCACGATCGGCTCGGCGCTCGACGCCGGGCCGGTCGAAGCGTTGACGCTGCACCTCGCGCCCGTCGTGCTGGGTGCCGGAACACCATTGTTCACCGGCGGAGTGCCGCGCACGCTGGTGCAGCGGAGCGTGACCTCGACATCGACCACCTGACCTACGACGTCCTCTGACGACGTCGTTGCGGATCTTCCGAACCGCCGCGACCGGGCTCCAACTGAGACGCCTCACCGCAGCGGTTGACCCCTTTCAGAGGTGTCGGAGCGTGTATTCCGCGTCGGCGTACGCGCCGCCCTGCAGCTCGTGCTCCGCCGCGCCCCCTTCCGACGGAATACGCGGTGCGAAGGCTTCCGCGTCGTCCACGGGTGTGTATCCCATGGCCGACCCGGCCTCGAGGTCCCAGAACCTGCGCGTATTGGCGGAAACGGCATAGACGGTCGCGAAGTTGATGTCGGAGGCGGTCAGAGCCGCGCGGATGAAGCCGAGGCAGTCGCGCGGGCTCAGCCAGGTGGCAAGATGACGTCGTTCGGTCGGCGCGTCCTCAAAGCTCCCGATGCGCAGGCACACCACGGAAAGACCGAACTTGTCCGCATACAGACGCCCCAGAGCCTCGACCGCTACCTTGCTCACCCCATAGAGACCGTCCGGACGCGGCGGCATCTCGGGCGTGACGGCCGTCGAGACAGGATAGAAGCCGGTGAGCCGGTTACTGCTGGCGAGAACGACCCGCCCCACTCCTTGCCGACGTGCACCCTCCAGCACGTTGTGCGTTCCGTGAACATTGCCGTCCAGCAGCTCCGACAGCGGCGCCTCATCCGGGACTCCACCCAGATGCACCACCGCGTCCGCACCGTCCAGGGCCGCTGTCACCGCCTCACCGTCGCGCAGATCGAGCTGCCGCACTTCCTCGGCCGGCGACTGTGCGGCGAGGCCGACACGATCGACGAGCACCAGGCGTTCCACTTCACCGCGCAGACCGATCCGCACCATTGACCCAATTCGCCCGGCTGCACCGGTGACTACCACAGTCCCAAGACTCGTTCCCATGACGGCAACTCTGCCTCACACCACCGACAACCCCGCCCGCAGGAGGTCTCGTCGAGAAGGAACAGGAACTCCAACACCCAGTGCCCCTCCCGGCAAGCCTTGCCCCGTCGCACCGCCCGGCACGCACGCTCGCCGCGTCAGCATCTGTAACCTGCCAGGGGAAGCCCGATGTACACGCGCAGCCCGCCTGAGTGGCCGGAAGTCCGCAAGTGGTCAGGCCCTCGCCGATGTCACCCGCCGTGTCCCACCACCGGCAGAATCTCGATCGCGGTGGGCCCGGACGGATGGTCCTGGCTGAGCTCCTCCGAGGGCGTGTGTCGGAAGTCCCGCCGTCCGCCCGAAGGGTGGGCCCGGCGGCGTCCGGTGCGTGCGATCGCACGGCGGAGGGTCGTCCTCGTACCG
>NZ_JBHVEE010000219.1:0-9777 GCF_042802415.1 Streptomyces sp. NPDC057486
GTTCCGCGCCCCGCCCGGACGCGGAACAGCACGTTCGCGCAGACCGGCACGCCGCGGTCGGTCGGCCGGACCGCCGTCCCCGTGGACTTTGTGGTGCGGCCGGTCGGCGAGGCGGCGGACGAGCGGCGGCTCGTGCGACGTAGGGCGAACCCGGACGGCGCCGGGCTCGAAGGCGCCGGTGCACCGGTGACGGGCCCCCTGGGCGTCGTGACCGGCGGCACTCAGGGGCGGTAGACGGTCCCCGGCACCGGCTCCGCCGGGGCCATCAGCTGCGGGACCGTCACCAGGGTGTAGCCGCGCTCCTTCAGCGCGTCGATGATGCCCGGCACCGCGGGCACGGTCCCCTTGTAGATGTCGTGCAGCAGGATGATGCCGTCCCTGCTCGCCTGGTCGAGTATCCGCTTCCTGATCAGCGCGGAGTCGGTCGTCGAGTAGTCCTTGGCGGTGGCGCTCCAGAGGATCTGCGAGAGCCCCAGGTCCTTGCTGATGCCGGAGACCGTGTCGTCGGTACGGCCCTGCGGAGGGCGCATCAGCCGCGGCTTCCTGCCGGTGATCTTCGCTATCGCGTCCTGCGTCTTCTCCAGCTCGGCACGTATGTCGGCGGGCTTCCGGTCCGTCAGGATCTTGTGCGACCACGTGTGGTTGGCCACCTCGTGGCCCTCCGCCTCGATGCGGCGCACCGTGTCGGGGTGCTTCAGCACGTGGTTCCTGCCGAGCAGGAAGAAGGTGGCGTGCACCTTCTTCTCCTTGAGGATGTCCAGCAGGTGCGGGGTGTCCTCGCCGGGCCCGGCGTCGAAGGTCAGCGCGATGCACTTCGCCTTGCGGCAGTCCACGGGGCCGAACGAGCCCTTGGCGTCGGAGGCTGCGTCCCCCCGCGCCGAGCCCGGGGCCGTGGTCTGCATCGAGCAGCCGCTCAGCGTGAGAGTGACTGCCGTCACAAGAGCGACGCCCAACCCCGTACCGATCGACTTCGTCTCCCTGGGCAAGACAGGTCACTCCCTCACAGCCGAACAGCGCACGCCGTGTGCGATGTTCAGGGACTATACACGGGGTGTATACATCGAGTGCATAGTGGGCGATTGGTGGCGGAGCCGACGGTCGAGGCAAGCGGGAGCCCCGGTGACGGGGTGCGTCACCGGGGCTCCGGGGGGCGGAGGCTCAGCCGTTGGCGAGTGCCTGTACGCGGTCGAGAGCGCCGTTGAAGTGGTTGTGGTCGCCGACGTACGGGCCGGACGACGTGTACTGCCACATCGTGTAGTAGCCCCAGCCGGCCGGGAGCGCGCCGACCGTGGTGTCGTAACGGGCCACCCACAGCGGGTTGGTGGTGCCGAAGCCCGCGTTGTTCCCGGTGCAGGTCGTCCACCAGCTGGTCGCGGTGTAGATGACCGCGTCACGCCCGGTGCGCGCCTTGTACGTGTTCACGAAGTCGCGGATCCAGGAGACCATGCCGGCCTGCGTCTTGCCGTAGCACTGCGCCCCGTACGGGTTCCACTCGATGTCGAGCACGCCGGGCAGCGTCTTGCCGTCCCTCGACCAGCCGCCCCCGTGGTCCACGAAGTAGTTGGCCTGGGTGGCGCCGCTCGTGGTGTCCGGGGTGGCGAAGTGGTACGCACCGCGGATCATGCCGACGTTGTACGAGCCGTTGTACTGCTGCGCGAAGTAGGGATTCGTGTAGTACGTGCCCTCGGTGGCCTTGGTGTAGGCCCACCGGACGCCGCTGTTCCAGAGGGTCGCCCAGTCGACGTTGCCCTGGTGGCTGCTGACGTCCACGCCTTCGGTCTGGGCGACAAGCGTGCCGCCCGGCAGGCCGCCCCGGCCGTCGTGGGCGATGACGCCCATGCCCATCGTGGCCGATCCGCGCGCGGGCTTCTTGGCGGCGGCCGTGGGGGAGTCGGCCGCGGTGGCCGCGCCGGGCAGGGTGAGCAGAAGCGAAAGTGCTGCGAGGAGGGTTCCCAGCGCCGCCAGGCGGGAGCGGCGGGTCGTTCCGGATCCGGATCTGTGCACGGGCATGTGCGTGCCTCCGAGGCCTCGGTGGGGGGATCTGCAGACCCAGGGGGGCGGCTCGGCGCACCCCTGTGGCATGTCATGGTGTGAACATGCCAGGAATGACGCTACGCACGTAGACCCGCGCGGCGGAAGAGGGCCTGGGCGGTGCCGTTGGTCTACGCCTGCGAAATACTGGCGGAGCTGCGGCGATGACCGGCGGCGAAGGAAACTTTCAGCGGCAGGAAAGCTCATGAGGGGTGTTGACGTGCGCGGGAGCGAAAGCGGTAGTGAACCCGGCGCGGCCGGAGGAAGTGGTGTGGACCACGAATTCCTGGCACTGGAGCGGGAATTGGCCGTATTTCTGCGCCGCGCGCGGGCCAGTTCCGGCGAGATGGCGCGGGAGGTCCATCCCGAGCTGGAGGCCGCGGCGTACGGACTCTTCGTACGGCTGGAGTCGGTGGGGCGGCAGCGGGCCACCGATCTCGCCGCGTACTTCGGCGTCGGGAAGGCGACCATGAGCCGTCAGCTGCGCGCCCTGGAGGAGCTCGGACTGGTGGCGCGCGAGCCCGATCCGGCCGACGGGCGGGCCTTCCTCGTCCATCTCACCGACGAGGGGCTGGCGCGCTTCCGCAGCGTCCGCGATGCGCGCCGCGACCGGTACGTGAGGAAGCTCGCCGACTGGGACCGGACCGAGGTGGCGGAATTGGCGCGGCTGCTGCACCAGTTGAACGCCCGGGCCGAGGACTGACGCCGGCCGCCCGAACCCGGCTCCGGCCAGGCGTCCCGGGGCGCTCTCGGACGACCCCGCCCCGTGGAACCGCCCACGCCGCCGGTGCGGGCCGACCCCGTACCCGGGTGACCTACAGCACCACGTAGACCGCTGTCGCGTCGTCGTGCGTCTTGCTGCGCCGCAGATACGCACGCTCCGTGTCCGCGTCCTCCAGGGACCTGACCCGGTCGATCAGGCCCTGTGCGCCGTCCTTGTGGAGTACCGCGAGGCAGGCCGCCCAGTCCCCCTCGTGGAACATCTCCGTCCAGCGGCTCGCCCCGTCCGTCAGCGCGGCCACCGCCCGCACCTCGGCGAGCGGCGTCCGCCCGGTCACGGCACGGACCGCGACCCCGGGGTCGGCGGCGGCGGTGAAGAAGCCGCCCTCCTTGTTCCGTACCTGCGCATCGGCGATCTCGTCGGTGGCCAGGGAGCCCGGCGGCAGCCGGTCGAGCCGGTCGTCGAGCAGCGGGCGCACCGATCCGTCCGGTGACTCGAACAGCAGTACGGAGTCGGAGAGCACCAGGTGCTCGATCTCCTCCGCGCCCCAGCGCACCACGACGACGGTCGCCTGAGGAGTGCGCACGTGAGAAAGGTCACACAGGGAACGATGCATGTCGGCGGTGCGCCGGATGGACTCGGCGAGGATCTCGGTGAGCGTCAGATCCCGCCGCGAACCCGACAGTTCGACCAGTGAACCGCCCAGCCGCGCGGTGAACCAGGGCACGGAGTGCACACAACCGTCGTCCCCCTGCGGCGGAGTGACTCCGTCGAGCAGAACCAGCGTCCCACCCGCACCGGAAGCGGGAAGCGCGGTGGCTGCCCAGTCCTCGTTGGGACGCTCGGGGCTACCGGGGACCGTGGCGAGTTCGATGCGCATGCGGCCAGTCTGCACGATGCCTTCACGGGGCCTGCACGGTCGAGGCGTTGGACCGTACCGGCAGGTCAGTGGGGTGGCCAGAGCGGAAGGAGTGGCTCCGTGCCGGGTGCGGGCGGGCATCCTGCCAAAGCCCGGGCGGAAGTTCCAGCCCATGGTTCAGGTGTGGGCCGCGGCGCCCGGGGGGAGACTTGTTCGTCAACTCCGGAGTGATGTTCACTCGTTCAGGTGGCGGAGCGGTTGATGCGCGTCCCCCTCTCAAAAGCACTGGAATGGTCAGAAGCCGTACCAGGGGTCGGGGTGTCATTCCAGATATGACCGCGTGTCACCTCTGCTTCAAGGGTGGACGAGTCAAGATTGCGAGCACCGGTGCAGAAGAAGCGGCCTCGGAGCAAAGGCAGCGAGCGAAGCGGTACCGGGGCGACACCCCCGGCGCCGAGCGGGAGTGAGCCGACCCGGCGCACCGTCCGCGTACGCAGCCGGCTGGTCGCCGGCGTCGCGGTCGTCGGCATCACCGTCATCGCCGCGGGCGCACCCGCGGCCCTCGGCGCCTCCTCCGAACTGACCGAGTCCCAGAGGCTGGTCACCCTTGCCCAGCTGAACCAGCAGGCGGTGGCCCTCGCCCACTCCCTCGCGGACGAGCGCGACGAAGTCACCGCCTACATCGCGGGCGGCCGGGACGGGAAGTCCGACGCGAAGAAGGACGGCCCCAGCGCCCGAGTCGACCAGCAGATCGACGAGATCCGCGACACGGCCCCCGCCGCGCTGCGCCGCGACCTCTCCACGATCCCCTCCCTGCGTCGCACCGCCCTCACCGGCAAGGGCTCGGCAATCGCCGCCCACCAGGCGTACTCCGAGGTCATCGCCAAGCTCCACGACCTCGCCGACGAACTCGCCGAGAAGACCCCGCCGCGCGCCGCCGAGGCCACCCGTGCGCCCCTCGCCCTCGGCCAGGCAGCCGATCAGGCCTCCGCCACCCGCGGGCTGCTGATCGCGGCGCTCTCCGTGCCCCGCAAGGAGGCCACGGTCCCGCAGATCGACCCGTTCACCGGGCTGCCCGTCCAGACCCAGGACGAGGGCAGCAGCGAGGACGACCGCAACCGTGACGAGCTGAGCGCCGCCGCCCAGCAGGCCAGGGTCCGCGAACTCTCCTCGCTCGCCGACTTCGACCAGGCCGCGGGCGGCGCCGCCCGCGAGAAGCTCTCCTCCACCGTCACCGGGCCCGACGTCAACCGCGCGGAGAAGTACCTCGCCGCACTCACCGACCGTCCCGAGCTGTCGGACTCCGACCAGAAGACCGACCGGAAGAAGGTCGAGGCGGCACTTTCCGCCCGCATCGACCGGATGCGCAGCGTCGAGTCCGCCCTCGGCACCACCCAGGTGCGACGCCTGGAGCAGCTGCGCGACGACGACGTCACCGCCCTCGAACTGCGCATCGCACTGCTCGGCGGCTGTCTGCTGATCGCCGTCGGCGTCTCCACCGCCGTGGCCCGTACGCTGACCCAGCCGCTCGCCGTCCTGCGGATCGGCGCCGCCCGCCTCGCCGCGGAGCCCGCCACCGCCGAGCCGGTCCGCTACACCGGCCGCAACGACGAGTTCGCCCAGGTCGTCCGATCCCTCAACGCCCTGCACGGCAATCTGCACGGGCTGCTCCAGGAGTTCAACGGCCGGTTCGAGGATCTGGAGAACGAGCGCGGCGAACTGATCGCCGGACGCGAGGCCCTCACGCTCCAGCGCGCCGAACTCCAGGTCCGCACCGCCGATCTGACCGCCCAGCTGGAGCGGCTCAAGAACACGGTCCACCACACCTTCGTCAACCTCTCGCTGCGCACCCTCGGCCTCGTCGAGCGCCAGCTCGGCGTCATCGAGAGCCTGGAGGAGCGCGAGCAGGACTCGGAGCGGCTCGCCACCCTCTTCAAGCTCGACCACATGGCCACGGTCATGCGGCGCCACAGCGAGAACATGCTGGTCCTCGCGGGCGCCGAGCACGGGCACGGGCACTCCGGCCCGATCCCGCTGGTCGACGTGTTGCGTGCGGCCGTCAGCGAGATCGAGCGGTACGAGCGGGTCACCATCCAGTCCCTGCCGCCGCACGCCCAGATCGCCGGTTTCGCCGCCGACGACCTCAGCCACCTGGTCGCCGAACTCCTGGAGAACGCGACCTCCTTCTCGCCGCCCGATTCGCAAGTCGAGCTCTCCGGCTGGCTGCTGGAGACCGGTGAGGTGATGCTCTCCGTACAGGACGAGGGCATCGGCATGTCGTCCGTACGGATGGGTGAGCTCAACGCCCGCCTGGCCGACCCGTCCTCGTTCGAGGCGGGCGAGCAGAGCGCCGACGGCGCGGGCCTCGGACTCCAGGTGACGTCGCTCCTCGCGGCGCGCCACGGGGTGAGGGTCCAGCTGCGCGAGCAGAAGGGCGGCGGGGTGACGGCGGTCGTCGTGCTGCCGCAGGCGCTGCTGCCGAAGGCGCCCCCCGGCGCCACGCCGCCGCCCGTGACCGCGCCCGGGGACGCGCCTGCGGTGAACCTGCCCGGATCGGTCGCCGAGGCGAACTCCAATGCCCTGCCGGGCCGGACGCTCGCGCTGCCCGGCGACCCGCTGATCGCCGCCGCCGAGCGGACGATCCGCGAGTCCGCACCGGACCTGGCCCGGACGGAGGTGCCCGCTCCGGCGGAGGTGCCCGCTCCGGTGGCACCCGAGCCGGTCGCCGCCGAGTCCGAGTCCGAGGCCGAGACCACGATGCAGGTCCGGCTCCCGGAGCTCCGGGACGTCCCCGCGGCTGAGCCGGTCCCGTCGGCCGCACCGGCCCACGCGACCCCGGCGCCCTCCGACCCGTACGCGATCGGCCCCGACCGCCACGAGCGCACCGCGGACGAGACCCCGGAGCCGTTCACCGCCCCGGCTCCCTCCCCGGTGCCCGCCGCCGAGGCCTTTCCCGGCCCCCGGCAGCCGGAGCCGCAGGCCGAGCGCATCACCGACAAGGGTCTTCCCAAGCGCACCCCCAAGGTTGTCAAGCCCGCCGCCGCCCCCACCGCCGACCGCAAGGGCAGCCTGGACAAGGACGCGCTGCGTCGCCGCCTCGGCGGTTTCCATCAGGGGGCGAAGGACGGCCGCCGCGACGTCGAGGCGGAGATCGCCGACGGTGCCGTCACCGGTGCCGGCACCGCACTGACCGAGCAGGCAGACCGTCTCGGTGGTCGAACCGATGAGACGGGGGACACAGTCGAGGAGGCACGCAGTTGACTGCGCCCAGCACATTCGGGCTGAGCACCGAGGCCCGGAACCTTCACTGGTTGCTGAGCAATCTCGTGGAGGAGGTGCCAGGGGTCCATTCGGTCACCGTTGTCTCGTCCGACGGACTGATGCTGCTCTCCTCCGACCCCGGCCGGCAGACAGCCACAGCGACGGGCGGCCTGCAGGACGGCCCCCGGGGGTCCAGCGCTGACCTGGCGACCATCGTCTCCGGTATCGGCTCCCTCACCATCGGCGCCGCGAAACTGATGGACGGCGGCGGCGTCAAGCAGACCATGGTCGCCATGGACGAAGGCAGCGTCTTCGTCATGTCGATCAGTGACGGTTCGCTGCTCGGCGTGCATGCCACCCCCGACTGCGACATGAGCGTCATCGCGTACCACATGGCGCTCTTCGTCGGCCGCGCCGGACACGTACTCACCCCCGAACTCCGCAGTGAACTGCGCAAATCGATGGAGAGCGCCCAGTGACGCCCGCTGCTGAACCCGCCCGCAGGCTCCCGGTCCGCGGGTCCGACCGACGGCCCGCCCGGGTCCGCCCGTACTCGCTCACCGGCGGCCGCACCCGCTTCGGTCACGTCCTTCTCGTCGAGACGTTCGTGGCCGCGCTGGAAGCGCCCGAGGAGCGCCGTGAGCTCACCAACGGCAGCCTCGCCACGCGGGTGATGCCGGAGCTCCAGGCCATTGTCGAAATCTGCCGCCGCATGCGTACGGTCGCGGAGATCTCGGCCCTGTTGAAGATGCCGCTCGGCGTGGTCCGAGTGCTGCTCAGCGACTTGGCCGACCAGGGAAAGATCCGTGTGTACGGGACCGGTCACGGCACCGGCCAGCCCGACCGCGCACTGCTCGAAAGGGTGCTGAATGGACTCCGTCGTCTCTGATCCGCTCCTGTCCGCCCCGCGTCAGCGGGGACCGGAGGACCAGGCCGAGGAGTCGCTCCAGGCCTGGCAGTTGGATCACACCAGGGCCCCCACCGCCACGAAGATAGTGGTCGCGGGTGGTTTCGGGGTCGGCAAGACGACCTTCGTGGGATCGGTCTCCGAGATCACCCCGCTGCAGACCGAAGCGCTGATGACCCAGGCCAGCGAGGAGACCGACGACCTCACCGCGACGCCCGACAAGGTCACCACGACCGTGGCGATGGACTTCGGCCGTCTCACGCTCGACGACGACCTCGTGCTGTACGTGTTCGGCACACCCGGACAGCAGCGCTTCTGGTTCATGTGGGACGACCTGGTGCGCGGCGCGATCGGTGCGGTGGTGCTCGCCGACACCCGGCGGCTCTCCGACTGCTTCCCCGCGCTCGACTACTTCGAGAGCTGCGGACTGCCGTACATCGTGGCCGTCAACCACTTCGAGGGGACGCCCGGTTACGAGGCGGAGGACGTCAGGGAAGCCCTGACCGTCCCCCCGGACGTACCTGTTGTGATCATGGACGCGCGTAACAGGATCACCGTCGTCGAGTCGCTGCTGGCCCTCGTGGGCCACGCTCTTGACGCGACCCCCGCCTAGACACACCTCGCGCACGTACCACGTAGACGTAACGGAGAACCGCGATGCGGAAGATACTCATAGTCGGAGCCGGCCAGTCCGGTCTCCAGCTCGCCCTCGGACTGCAGTCCAGTGGGTACGAAGTCACCCTGATGTCCAACCGCACCGCCGACGAGATCCGGTCCGGTCGGGTCATGTCCACGCAGTGCATGTTCCACACCGCGTTGCAGCACGAGCGTGACCTCCAGCTCAACTTCTGGGAGTCCCAGGCCCCGCGCATCGAGGGCCTCGGCGTGTCGGTCGCCGCCCCCGACTCCTCGCGCGCCGTCGACTGGGTCGGCAAGCTGGACGGCTTCGCCCAGTCCGTCGACCAGCGCGTGAAGATGGCCGGCTGGATGGAGACGTTCGCCCAGCGCGGCGGACAGCTCGTCATCCACGGGGCGGCCGTCTCCGACCTCGACTACTTCTCCCGCACCTACGACCTGGTGATGGTCTCCGCGGGCAAGGGCGAGCTGGTCTCCATGTTCGGTCGGGACGCGTCCCGTTCGCCGTTCGACGCTCCGCAGCGCGCCCTGGCCGTCGCGTACGTCCACAACATGGGCCCGCGCCCCGAGCACCCCGAGTTCGACGCGGTCCGTTGCAACCTGGTCCCCGGTGTCGGCGAGCTCTTCGTGATGCCGACCCTGACCACGTCCGGCCGCGCCGACATCCTGTTCTGGGAGGGTGTCCCGGGCGGCCCGCTGGACGTCTTCCAGGGCATCAAGGACCCCTCCGAGCACCTCGCGAAGACGCTGGAGCTCATGGAGCAGTTCACGCCGTGGGAGTACGCGCGTGCCACCAAGGTCGAACTGACCGACGCCAACGGAACCCTGGCGGGCCGTTACGCCCCGACCGTGCGCAAGCCGATCGGCCGGCTGCCCGGCGGCGGCCTGGTGCTCGGCGTGGCTGATGTCGTCGTCGCCAACGACCCCATCACCGGCCAGGGCTCCAACTCCGCGTCCAAGTGCGCCGACGCGTACTTGAAGTCGATCATCGAGCACGGCGACCGGCCGTTCGACGCGGACTGGATGCAGTCCACGTTCGACCGCTACTGGGACACCGCACAGCACGTGGTGAAGTGGACGAACGCCATGCTCGGTGTACCGCCGGAGCACGTGCTGAACCTGATCGGTGCCGCCGGTCAGCTGCAGCCGGTCGCCGACCGGTTCGCCAACGGGTTCAACAACCCGGCGGACTTCGACAACTTCTTCTTCGACCCCGAGAAGACGAACGCGTACCTCGGCGAGGTCTCGGCCGCTGTGTGAGGGGTTGACCTGCAACGCGGTCGTCGGCGTTGGTGACTGCGGGCCGCGCTTCGACGGCCCACGGACGGCCCGGCCGCCGAGGGCGGCCGGGCCGTCTTGCTC
>NZ_JBHVEE010000220.1:0-9728 GCF_042802415.1 Streptomyces sp. NPDC057486
AGCAAGGCGAATGCGTTCGTCACGCCCAGGTAGGCCAGTCGCAGCAGCACGGTCGATCATCATGCCGCGCTGATCGACAGCCACGTGAGGGTGCCAGCGCGAGCGGCCACGGTCGACATCCCGCACACCGGCTACCACCAGGGCGGATGAGATTTCGGCAAGGGCAACCTCACGCCGACAAGTCCGCACCCACCGCTCCGTGATCGAGTTCATGTGCGACATCCGGACACCGCTGAGCACCACCTGGGTGCGGAGCCGGATGATTGATCGGCACCCGCAGGGCCGGCCAGCACGGCGGGCCCGCCTCCTGAGGCATCACCGCAGTTCCGCTCGGGGACGACTGTACGTCCCCGAGCGGAGCCGGTCAGGCCGCCAGCCGGTCAGGCGTCGGTGATCGGGCTGGTGCCCACGCGGACGTTATCGATCGCCCAGTACCAGTTGTTGCCCGCGTTGAAGATCCGGAAGCTGACCTTCGCCGACGCGGCCTCGGCCGGGACGGAGCAGGAGAGCCGGACGAGGCGGTTCTCCTGGTCCTGGCCCTTGTTGGTGTTCCCGGAGGTGGCGCTGCTGTAGTGCAGCAACTGGACCTTGTCGCCCGTGTCGAACTGGACGGTGACCTCGGCCTCCTGCGGGCTCTCCTGCCGGTAGTGGGAGTCGAAGCCGAGGTGGAGGGTGGAGGTGCCCGACGGGATGGCCACCGCTGGGGCGGTCAGCGTCGAGTCGAACCGGCCCCGGCCGGACGGGCTGCCAGTGTCGTCCCAGTCGTCGGGGTCGGCGACCGCGACAACGCCGAGGGCGCGGCTGAAGTTGGGGCGGTCCTGTCCGCCGGGGAACCAGAACTGCTTGGACAGGAAGGTCCAGCCCTGCAGCTCCCGGGTGCCCTGCGGCATGGCCGGCGCGTTGGTGACCGTCCAGCCCTCGGGGGTGGTCCGGGTCCAGCCGAGCAAGCCGGGCCGGCTGAGGTCGGCCGCCGGGGCGAGCGCGGGGGCGACGGACTCGAAGTCCTCCGCGAGCAGGTGGCCGGTCATGACGGGCCCGGTCTTGGCGGACAGGGACGCGATCGCCTGCCGGACTTTGCCACTCAGATTCGCCGTGACGGTCGCCTTGAGGCTGCCAGCAGCGCGCGCCGCCGAGGCGGGCGCGACGACGTCCCATTCCAGGCGGGCGGAAGAGCGGGCTGGAACGGCCGCCGGCGCGTCGCCCCTGGGGGTGGCGGTCCAGCCCGTCGGGAGGTCCAGCGTGGCGGTCAGGCCGGTGAGCGGCGTGCCGCCGAAATTGGTGACGGTGGCGGTCACGGTGACCGACCTGCCCGGCGAGAGAACGGTTCCGTCGGTGCCGGGCGAACTCGCCGGACCGGTCAGCGAGACGCTCATCGCAGGGGCGACGCCGGAGCGGACACGCGCTTCGGCGAGCCTGAGCAGGCCGTTGCCGTCGCCGTGGGCGGCGACCACCAGGCTGCCTGCGGTGGCGTTCGGAGCAGGTGTAACGGTGAAGCGCACATCGGCCGAATCCCCGGCGGCGACCACAGTCGGCGCCACAACGGCCCGCTCGACCATCCAGCCGGAGGGGGCGAGTAGGGCGACCGAGAGCCGGTCGAGCTTGGCGTCAGCTTGGTTTCGCACGGTGACGACGACATCGGCCGGGTTGCCCTCCACGAGCGGCGTGTCCTGGGAGGGCAGCGGCTCCGGCAGGGTGATCGTCGCGGCCAGCGCCGGGGCAACACCGGTCGCCGGGTCGGTGACGCCGGGCCTGCCGTCGGCCAGGTGGCCGGTCATCCGGCGCAGGAACGCCGGGTCTCCCTGGTCGACGACCACGACGTCGTACCAGCCGTGGTCCGGAAGCTGGATCGGCACGGTCTGGGTCTCGCCGGGCGCGAGGGTGACGGTCTGGACATGGTCACCGGGTTTGCGCGGGTAGACCGACTCGCCGACGAGGAGCGTGCGGGTGGCGGTTGAGGGGTTGGCGCACCGGACCTTCACCTGGCCGGGGATGGCCTGCTCGACGAGGTACGCCTCGGCGCCCACGCCGGTGCCGCGCAGCTCCCAGACGGACCAGCCGGTGCCGTGGACCTGCAGGTCGTAGCCGTCGGCGCCATACCCGACCGTGTTGTCGGCGGTCCCGCCCGCTGAGACGGTCCGCGCGCGGGGGGCGGTGCCGTCTCCGAGGTAGGCGGTGAACGTGGCGGCGGTGGTGCCTGCGTTGCCGAGCTGGAGGCGTACGTCGGAGCCGGTGACGTCGGCCCGCAGGGACAGCCGGTACGGGGAGGGGCGCGTCGGGCGGGTGCCGGCCTCCTGCTCCGGGAGTGACTGGTTCTTCGGCGGTACGGGGTTCCAGCGGCCGACCCGCGCCGGCACCGGGCCGGGCTGCTCCACCTTGGGCTGCGCGTATCCGCGGTTGAAGTCGAAGGCGGAGGTCAGGTCGCCGAACACGCTGCGGCGCCAGGCGCTGATGTTGGGCTCCTGGACACCGGTCCACTTCTCCAGGAACCGGATGGCCGAGGTGTGGTCGAACGCCTCCGAGCAGACGAAACCGCCCACCGTCCACGGCGACACGATCGTCATCGGCACGCGCGGACCGGGGCCGACCGGCTTGCCGTTGAACCAGTCGTCGCTGTTGCCGGAGTCGGGCCGGGGCGCGACCGGGGCGGGCACGTGGTCGAAGTAGCCGTCGTTCTCGTCGAAGTTGATGAACAGAGCCGTCTTCGACCATGTCTTCGGGTCGCTCGCGATGGCGTCGAGGATGTCGTAGATGAGGTTGGCGCTGCCGACCGGGGTGGAGGAGCTGGGGTGCTCGGAGAGCGCCGCCGTCGGAACCAGCCAACTGACCTTCGGCAGCGTGCCGTCCTTGATGTCGGACCTGATCCGCTGGACGAGGGTGTCCGGCTCGGAGCGGTAGGCGCCTCGCATGAAAAGCTGGCGTTCCGCCTCGGTCAGCGAGTCGATGCCCTGCTGGAACTGGGCAAGCGCGGCCTTCCGCTGGTCCGCCGTCTTGCTCCACAGGCCGTCGTAGAACTGCTCTGTGGTGGAGTACTGGCCGCTGACCTTGGACAGGATCTTCCGGCCGATCTGCTTCCAGGGCCGGAAGTACTCCACCGCATTGTCGGTGAAGTTGTCCCATTCCTGGTAGATCTGCCAGGAGACGCTGGCGGCCTCCAGGCGCTCGGGGTACGTCGTCCAGTCGTAACCCGGGTGGGTGTAGGAGTACGCAGCGTTGGTGACGGCCCGGTTGGCGCTGTCCGGCTCGTAGCCGGTCGTGCCGGTCCACAGGTAGTTGCGGTTGGGGTTGGTCGAGCCGTAGACCGAGCAGAAGCAGGCGTCGCAGATAGTGAAACGGT
Organism: Streptomyces sp. NPDC057486; assembly: GCF_042802415.1. NCBI lineage: Bacteria > Bacillati > Actinomycetota > Actinomycetes > Kitasatosporales > Streptomycetaceae > Streptomyces > Streptomyces sp. NPDC057486. The sequence goes on from NZ_JBHVEE010000220.1 coordinate 3,335, forward strand.
CGGCCAGTTCGTACTGGAGGGGGATGTCGCGCCGGTCGTAGAAGGCCATGGTGCTCTGGCCCTTGGCCGCGACCCAGTCGTTCCACCAGCCGTTCGCCCGGGCCTGGTTGGCGTCGGAGAAGCCGTGCGGGAGCGAGCCGAGGTATTGGATGTCGTTCTCAGGGCGGCCGACGTCGATCGCCGCCTGCCGGGCCGAGAATGGCAGGACCTTGCCACCGCCGGACCGCGGCTGCTCAAAGGCGGTGGCTCCGGTGGGCAGACGGAGCGGCGTACGGTCGCCGAAGCCGCGCACGCCCTTGAGGGTGCCGAAGTAGTTGTCGAAGGAACGGTTCTCCTGCATCAGGATGATGACGTGTTCTATCGCATCCATACCACCGGGAGGCAGCGGCGCGGCCATCGCCTTCAGCAGCGACGGGGGCAGGAAAGAGAGCGCAGTGCCACCGGCGAGGGCACCGAGAAGTCTGCGGCGGGAGAGACTAGACATGGAGCTGAGGCTAGGTCGCTCCGGTACTACGACGAAACCTTGAGTGACGAGTCTTCGTTGACTGTTCGATCATCAACATCGAACGTTCCATCAGTTGTATAGCCAAATTCCCGTCGGCCCCGTCGAACGTTCGTAGCAACGGAGAGTTGCTGTCGGCACCCTCTAGTGGGCTTTGTCAGGTTGAGCGAGTGCTCGAGGGTGTGAGCCGGTTCGACGCGTTTCGGCTTCGGTGGTGACAGCGGCTCAGGCTACGGCGGGCAGGCTGGCGACGTGCCGGTGATCTGGTCCCAGATCGCGAAGCGGATGATCATCTCGGCGCGGTGGTTCGGGGCGGTGAGGAGGTGACGGCGGGGTCGGAAGTGGGGGTGAGATGCCGCTGAACGCGGCCGGGAACCGTTGTGCGGCACCTGTGGGTGCCGACAATCCTGTCACCTACGCTGAGCTGCGATTTGAGGGTCACGATGTGATCACGTCGAAAGCGCTCGTGACTCCGTCGGCGCACGCTTGGGAGTCATGACGCTCCGTCTGGTCTACCGATTCGCGTGCCTGATGCTCGGCTGGTTGCGCCTGCTGGCGCGGTCCTCCGCGGCCAAGGATGTCGAGATACTGGTGCTCCGGCACCAGCTGGCCGTCCTGCAGCGCAGCAGTCCCAAGCCCGCCTTCAGCCGCGGGGACCGAGCGGTGCTCGCAGCCCTGCTCCGGCTGCTGAGCAAGCGTCATCGTTCGGCGCTGAAGCTGCTGGTCACCCCGCGTACCGTGCTGCGCTGGCACGCGAGGCTGGTCGCGAAGAAGTGGACCTACCCGCACCGAGGCCCGGGCCGCCCTGCCAAGCCCGAGGCACTGCGCGCCCTGGTACTGCGCCTGGCCCGCGAGAACGACGGATGGGGGTATCGCCGGATCCACGGCGAACTGCTCAACCTGGGCTGGAAGGTCGCCGCCTCCACCGTCTGGGAGATCCTGCAGCGGGCCGGGGTGGATCCGGCGCCCCGGCGTGCCGACCGCTCCTGGGCGAGGTTCCTCACCGCCCAGGCCCAGGGGATCCTTGCCGTCGACGTCTTCCACGTGGACACGGTCTTCCTGCGGCGCCTGTTTGTCCTGTTCTTCATCGAGCACGGCACCTGGCGAGTGCACATCGCCGGCGTCACCCGCCATGTCACCGCCGAATGGGCCATCCAGCAGGCCCGCAACCTCCTGATGAACCTGGACCACACACGCACCACCGGCATCCGGTACCTGATCCGCGACAACGCCGGCTACTTCACCGAGGGCTTCGACGCGGTCTTCACCGCCGTCGGCGCCCGCGTGGTGCCCATCCTGCCGGGCGTACCCCGGATGAACGCGATCGCCGAGCGCTGGGTCGGATCATGCCGCCGCGAGGCCACCGACCGCGCCCTGATCACCGGAGAGCGGCACTTGCGCCTCGTCGTCGAGTACGCGACCCATCACAACGAACATCGGCCTCACCGATCACTCGGACAGCGCTGCCCCGACGGTGTCGATGCGCCCGAACCACCCGCCGCCGATGGCCCATCGCGTGTCATCCGGCGCGACCGCCTTGGCGGCCTCATCCACGAGTACGCGCAGGTCGCATAAGGTGACGGGATTGTCGGCACGCACAGGCCGCATCGGCTCGATGCCCCGCAGGGCCAGGGGCTGGTATGAACCACTAGGGCGGGCGCCCCTGCGTGCCGGGGGCTCCGGTGATGGGCAGGGCATGCGCCTGTATCGAGCACCGCCCCGCAGTGCGGTGTCGTGGCCGTTGCCTGCTGGAAGCCGGCTTCGACCTTGGGGTTGTCCGCTTTCTTGAGGCCGCCCGGGGACAACAGCCGAAGGACGAGCGGGAGGCCGTCACCCTCGGCTCGGAAATCCTTTGCTTCGATCGCCGGTGCGTCGACCGACTTCATCCGGTGTGGGGTGAGCCTGCCGACAGGGCTCACCCCACACCGCAGGAGTGCAGCCCCCAACACCAAATGTAACGCATGTCACTCGTGAAAAGTGGGGGGCGATTGCCGATTCGCCTTCAGGCCGGTCCTTAGAGATAGCACCCTCATCACGCGCTACAGGTAAGGAGCATCGCATGGTCATGCTGTGTTACTCGAATCTTGAGGACGACGATCGCGTCGGCGTCTCGGCACTTCACGCTGCACTGGAGGGCTGGGTTCTTCGCCTGCTGGTAGACACCCAAGACCGGGCCACCCGCCTGCCCGCCCCCTTCACCTCGCCAACCGAGGACTGCACGCCAGAAGGTACGGCGCTGGCGTTGCGGACCATCCATTTCCTCCGCTACGCCCAGGAACAGTTGATGGACAGGAATGCCCGGCTCCGCTACCTGTGCCAGGACTGCCCCCGCGATGGACAAATGCCCTGCCCAGCCATCAAGCGGCCGAGTCCGGTGAGCAAGGCCGTACACGAAGCCGTGTATGCGGTGCGGATCGAACCACTGCCCCAGCAGCGGAGGGCCTGGCTGGCGCAGGCCCGGCCCGCGGCCTCACGGGTGCTTGAGCGGCTGTGCCGGATGGCCAAGCAACTTAACAAAGCCGCGCCCGCCCCCGGCAGAGAAGCCGCACACAGGGTGATGGTCCGTCACTTGTACGAGATGGCGCGCACGTGGAGGGAGCAAGGCCTTCCCGATCATGCCGCGAACGTCGACCAAGAGCAGGACGGTGCATTCGCCCAGGAAGTCATGGGCGCGTTGCTGCACAGGACGAGGGAGCGCAAGGACACCGACACGAGGCATTCCCCCGTGAACTTTGTCGCCGCCGTCCTGCACACCCTCGCCGGACAGCTCAGCGGACCGGAAGCATTCACGACCCGCGAGGCCATCATGGCCGCGCTGGTGGCACGTAACGCCTGCATCGAGGGTGACACCGCAGCTGTGGACGAGTTCTCCCGGACCTGGCTCAACCTTGGCCGACCACAAGCGTGGCGCGCGGCCGTGGAAATGGCACTGCTGGGTGACTGGGTCAAGGCTCTTGGCCGCCACCTGCGGCGCGATGCGGAGATCATGGAGCTGCTGCATCGTCATACCGAACGGGAGCATCGCTTTCTGCAGCCGCTCTGGGAGCGAAAATCCGTCGGCCGGACGGTACGGCTGCTGGAAGACGCTGTCGCGTCGGGGGTGTCGTTGAGAGATGTGATCACTGACGCCCGGCGCCCGGAGGACGGCTTGCTGCGTGGCGAGATGGAGGATTCCCGCGTCCTGGCCGTGCTCGCCGATCTGGCACCCTCGGAAAGAGCCGTAGCCATGACTTACGGCACGCAGCGCATGACATGGTCCCAGGCCGCGGCTCTGAGCGGCGCCGGGGATCCGGATGCGTTCGGAAACCGGGTGCGCCGGAAGCTCAGACGGCTGGGGCTGCGCCACCAGGCTGCGACAAGCTCTTCCACTGCTGTGCCGACGGAGGGCAGGTGAACATTCTCAGCTCGGCTGCGGCCGAGTATCTGGCGAGCCTCGCGGCAGCACTCACGCTGGCCGTAGCGCACCGCATCAGGCGCCGTGTCAGGCAACGGGCAGACCGCGCCCCGGCCGCCAGCGCGACAGCCGAACCCAACTCGCAGTCGCGCTGAAACGCTTAGGTGCGGGATGTGTACGACGCCTTCCGGAAACGCGGAAGGCGTCGTACCCGCGGGCTCCGGTGAAGTGGCGCTGACCCACCACCGCTGCTGGGCAACCGCGTAGGAGCACAATTCTGACCCGGCACTCGTGATACCCCCGACGCTGGCGCCAGCTCAGGAACGTCGGCGAGAAGAGTCATCTGACACCGACGGCGAAGCCGTCAGCAAGGGCGATCAGCAGGCCCGGCCCGTGGGGGTCTCGCCAGTGGGCCGGGGGTGCGGCGCTCTCGGGCGTCTTCAATGCAGCCTCTTGCTCGGGTGGTAAAACGTCATTCAGGGATTGGGGTGGAGCAGCGGCGCGCGTGTGTCGTGATCAGACCTGCTCAAGCCCTGCGCGATCCTGGTGGTTAATTACTCAGCGTGGTCAAATGTCGAAGATTGGCAGCCGCGAGTGTGCCGCCTTATCGGCAAACCGGACAGGAATCAGCCCCGCCGTGACCGCCGCCGTGACACTGCGCCAATTAACCACCAGGATCGGGCAATGTCGTCGCTCGAGCAGGTTGCGATGCCACCGCATGATCGTGTCCGGGCGTACCAGCAGCAGGAGCTGGTGCAGCTTCTGCCTCGGGAGGTGGTGGAGCAGGCCTGCGAGGACAGCGCGGTCGGTGTCCGTGAACGTGGGCTTGCCGACCTGGCGTTGCAGGACGGGCAGTTGGTGCCGAAGTGCAAGGATCTCGATGTCTTTGTCCCGGTCGCTCATCGGCAGCAGGCGCAGGAGCAAGAAGGTTTTGGTCGCGGCGAGGTAGGCCAGGCGCAGCAGCACAAGATCATGATGTCGTCCGCGTCTGTGCACGTGAAGACATCGGAGCGGTCCGCGAGCGAGACCTGAGGAGTCAGTCGATCAAGGCCTCCACCTGGGTGGATGATTTATCGGCACCCGCAACGCCGCCGGGCCGCGGCGCTCCAGCGCAAGCTCCGAGAGGCAGACACAGCGGCCGAGACCGACTCACTGCACGCCATTGAGTGGGTGACGCTGTACGCGCTGGCCGTCAACGAGGAGAACGCGGCGGGCGGACGTGTGGTGACCGCGCCCACCAACGGCGCGGCAGGCATCGTCCCGGCCGTGCTGCACTACTACGAGCGGTTCGTGCGCGGCGCCGGCCCGGACGGCATCGTCAGGTTTCTGCTCACTGCTGCCGCGATCGGTGTGCTATTCAAGGAGAACGCCTCGATCTCCGGAGCAGAAGTGGGCTGCCAGGGCGAGGTCGGCTCAGCTTGCTCCATGGCCGCCGCGGGCCTGGCCGAGGTCCTCGGCGGTACCCCGGAACAGGTGGAGAACGCCGCCGAGATCGGCATCGAGCACAATCTCGGGCTGACCTGTGATCCCGTCGGCGGCCTGGTGCAGATTCCTTGTATCGAACGCAACGCGGTGGCCTCCCTCAAGGCCATCACCGCCGCCCGGATGGCGATCCACGGCGATGGTGTCCACCATGTCAGCCTCGACAAGGCGATCAAGACCATGCGGGAGACCGGGGCTGACATGAAGGACAAGTACAAGGAGACGGCGCGGGGCGGGCTCGCGGTCAACGTCATCGAGTGCTGACCGAACTCAGCCTGGCCTGGGAGATCTTGCGTTTCGGAGCGTTCACGACGCATCGTCGTTGGTCGCTCCGGCGCTCCCCAATTACTCCCCAGGGAGGGCTGGTTCTCCCCAGCCACTCCCCAGGAAACGCGCTGAAACGGCCGCTGCTCCTTCCCGTAGCTCGGGAGGAGCAGCGGCCGTTGCGCGCTACGAGGTCATGCCGGCGGGCTGTCCTTGAACGTGTGGGTGCGGTGCCACTGGTAGTACCTCTCGCGGTCCTCGTTCCACCAGGTGACCTTCCGCCCGGCCAGTCTTTCCTCGATGTGCTTCGCGACCTCAGGCAGGGGGTCCGGCCGTGGAATGCGCGCATGGAGCAGCCCGACTTCGACCACCCGCATGTGCCAGCTCGGCCCTATTGGGCCACCGATACAGGGGGGCATGAACAGGTCGGCTGCATCTATACCGCCCAGGGGATGGAGTACGCCTACAACGTTGTCGTCATCGGCGACGACCTCGTCCGCCGAGGCGACAAGTGGGTCGCCCAACCCATGGAAAGCCGCGACAAGGCGTTCAAGGACATCTCCCCGGACCACTACCTGCGATACGCCCTCAACAGCTATCGCGTTCTCGCCACCCGGGGGACAAGAGGCACCCGCCTCTATTCCACCGACGAAAAGAGGCTCTCCTGTCGCTTCCGTGGGTCGTTGACCAGGGCTGATACGTAGAACACGCCGTACCCGGGGTACGTTTCGACTGCTGAAGGTACGAAACGA
>NZ_JBHVEE010000221.1:0-9609 GCF_042802415.1 Streptomyces sp. NPDC057486
CCCCGCCCCCTCCACCCAGGAGGGGGCGGGGCCTTCGCCCTGACCGGCCCGGCAGTGCTGTGACGGCTGTCCGTTCAGGGCTGGTGGCCGGCAGCCCTGCGGCAGGACCTGCCGAAGCACTACCGGAACGTGGCCCGGTCGAACGGGACCGTCAGCGGCTCCAGCGCCCCGGCCGCCAGCAGCTGCCTGTTCACCTCGGTGATCGTGTCGATTCCGGGCAGCTCCGTGCCTCCGCGCGTGAGATCGACGACCAGGCCGCCGTCTGCCGTACGGGTGTACGTCCCCGGCAGCCCCTCCGGTACGCGGTCCGCCCGGCCCGGCGACAGATACACCGACCGGCCGGCGCGCGGGGCGCCGGCCCGGAGCCCGAACTCCGTCTTCACCGCGCGGAACTCCTCCCTGCTGTACGCCTCGCCCCAGTCCGGGCCCCAGCAGGAGACGAGCGCCTCCAGAACGGCCGTGGAGCGGCGCACCAGTTCCGGCGCATCGTCCGCGGCCGAGACGAGCCCCACCACGCACGAGTCGGGCGCCCGGCTCGCCGATCCTCCCGCCGTGACGGAGACGGTCACCCTCACCGTGTCCGGCTGTCCCGACCACACGGACGAGGTGTAGCCGATGTACGGGGCGTCCGGGTCGGGGTTGGTGAGCAGGAGGTACTCCGTCAGGGCGGGCACACCGAGCTCCACCGCCGGCGCCGTCGGGTCGCCCTCCGCCTCCGCCGGCCGCCAGGTCCCGCAGGCATCGGCATCGATGTCACCGAGGGCACGGAGCAGGTGCCCCCAGCGCTCGGCGATTTCCTGCGGGTCCTCCTTCCGGACACCCCACAGCCCGTGGACCGTGACATTCAGCAACGGGGTCTCCTCTCACGCTGCCCGGTCAGGGCTTCACCGGGGTGTGCACCACAGTAATGTCGAGGCCCCTGTCGTCGAACATGTCCTGCGTGGCCCTGGCCACGTCGGGGTCCGACATGTGCCAGACCACGGGCTTTCCGCGCGCGGCGTCGAGCTGACGTGTCGCCTGCTGCACCCAGCGGTTGGTCGCCAGGCTGGTGAGCTGCCCCGTCGCCTCGTCGTAGAACCGGGTTCCGCGGTAGCCCCACTTCGTCTCGATGTACGTCTGGTTCGCGGAGTCCCAGCCGTCGAACTCGACGGGCTTGCCGTCCATCTTGTCGAGCGGGACCTCGTACTCCTTGCCGCGCTTCACGCCGGAGACCTGCTCCTGGTAGCGGGCGCCCATCTCCTGCGGGTACGCGTACGTGTCGGCGCTCTTCGACTTCCACTTGCCGTCGCCGAGGTCCTTGGTGCCCGCCCGCGGGTTCTTGAGCTGGTCGTACCAGGACGGCTTCTCCATCTTCGCGAGCCGCTTCCGCTCGGCCTCGCGCTTGGCGGCCTTGGCCGCCTTGTCGGCGTCGTCCGCGTCCTTCTTCGCCTGCTTGGCCGCCTCGACCTCTTCCGGTGAGGCCTCGCAGCCCTCGGCACGGAAGCCGGTGGGGAAGGTGGCGTATCCGGCGTGGGTGGTCCGTGTCACGCCGGATGTCGTCGTGCGGGTCGTCGTGGCTGCTGTCGTGCCCGCCGTCGTGCGTACGGAAGCCGTGGTGACCGTGGTGGCACCCGGCCGGATGCCCGTACGGCCGAGGGGGCCCGCGCCGATCGGGCAGCCCTTGCTCTCGACCTTCTTCTCCAGGTCGTCGGCGTGCTGACGTGCCTCCTTCGCCGCCTTCTCCGCGCCGCCCACATCGCCGGCCTTGGCGAGCTTCTTGGCCTTGGAGGCGGCTTCCGAGACCTTCTGGGCCAGCTCACCGACCTTGCCGAGCTTCCCGAGCTTGCCCAGCTTTCCGACCTTGCCGATCAGCTTGGCCTCGCCGTAGCCCGGGATGAAGAGCGAGCCGATGTTCCAGAGACCGGTGCCGATCGCCTGGCCCTCGTTGCCGTTCTTCCACATGTCACGGACTTCGTCGCCGATGAACATGTCGTCGAGGACCTTCAGGCCCGTGCCGCCGGACGCCTTGGTCCAGTCCCAGACGGCGCCGAGGTAGTCACCCTCGGACCACTTGTCGCCCGCGCCCTTGGAGTCCTCGACCCACTTGTCGCCGAGGCTCTTGCCGTAGTCCATCAGGCCGTCCCACGCCTTGATGGGGTGAATGATCGTGTCGAAGGTGCCGGTGATGTCGCCCCACAGGCCGTCGCCGACCAGGCCCTTGAAGAAGCCGCCGGTCTGATGGGCGGCGCACGAGAAGAACGCTCCGACACCGGAGGTGCAGCTCTCGTCGTCCTTCTTGTCCTGGGTGCCGTCGTAGTCTCCGTAGTCGGCTTCCGGACCCTCGGTGGGGTCCATGTCGTCGCCGCCCTCGTCGACGTCGCCGTCCTGGGTGGTGGTGTCGGTGCCGCCCGAGCCGGTGGTCCCGCCGTTCCCGCCGGTGCTGTCGGATCCGCCCGAGGCGCCGGAGCCCTCGGTGGAGCCGCCCGCGCCGTCGGTTCCACCGGACGCGTCGGAGCCTCCCGAGTCCGCCCCGCCGGAGTCCGAGCCCCCGGACGCGGCCGATCCGCCGGAGTCCGTGCCCCCGCCCGCGACCGCGCCGCCCGAGTCCGTGCCCCCGCCGGATGCCGTGCCCCCGCCGTCCGTCCCGCCCCCGGCCTCCACGTCGCCGCCCGGCGCCGGGCACGCGCTGCCGGTCAGCTGGCAGATCGCGCTCCGGATCTCCCCGGTCAGCTGGGCGCCGATCCCCGTCGCCACGAGGCCGCCGATGAGGGCCACGACCACCAGGACCATGCCCAGGTACTCCATGGCGGTCTGGCCGCCGTCCCGGCGCCACTTGATCATCCGCGCGATGCTGAACGGCCGGTGCGGCTGCCGCTGTTCCAGGGGGAGTTCGAACCAGTCGCGGGAGGACGGGCGGAACAGCAGCACGACGATCACGACCGGCATCACCAGCTGTGTCGCCCCGCGCCCGCCGCCCGCGCCCAGCGTCGCCAGCGCACCGAGGGTGAGCCAGACGTGGACGGCGAGGAGCCCGCGCCAGATCCAGATGCCGCCGGTACGCAGGTACAGCGAGAGGACGAAGGCGGAGACGCTCGGCAGTGCGGCGTACAGCAGCAGTCCGATCAGCTTTCCGTCGACCTCGTTGATCGACGACGCCACCGTGAGCACACCGATGCCGCCCAGGACCGCGAAGACGAACAGCGTCCGGACGAGAATCAGCACCGCCTGCAGCGGGCGCGGCAGCGACTGCCTGCCGGAACGGGTCAGGGAGACGCCGCCGCCCGGAACTGCTATTCCGCCTGTGCCAGACACGACGAGTCCCCCAACTGGTCGGCATGTGACCAGACTTGGGCCACTTCATTTATCCGACCACATCGCCCCGTCCGGGGCATGGGCCCCAGGACCCAAACCCGGCCCCGGGCTCCCGGCCTGCCCGCCCTACCTGCTGGGAACCTCGCTCCCGAACAGCATCCACGGCGACTGCTCGAAGGACGTCGCACCGGACAGCTGCGGCTGCATGTCCGCGACCTCATGCCGCACGGCGAGTGTGTCGGGCCAACTGTCGAAGCACGTCGTGCCGTTGACGATGATCGCCCGCCAGTCGGTCGCCACCGACGCACCGTCCCGGTCGACCACGAAGCCGATGCAGAGCAGGGAAGCCCTGCCGATCGCCTCCCTGATCGCGCGTACGGCCAGTTCCCGCTCGTCCCGGGACAGCCGGCACAGCCCGAATTCGAGGGAGACGATGCCGTCCCGCGTGCGACGGATGCGCACATGGATCTCCGCGCCGCGCTTCACCCAGAGCAGGAACCCGATCTCGTCGAGCCGTTGCAGGCCCGCCAGGAGCACGAGCTGCTCCCTGGTCACCCACGACTGGGTCATCGCCGGCTCGGGTCCCGGGGTGATGAGGGTGATGCGTCGGGTGGTGGGGTGGGTGATCCGCAGTCCGGCCGCATCGAGATCGCCGAGCAGCGTCTCGGCATCGGGGCGGTTCCAGCCAAGATGGTACGAGTAGAAGAATCCGTCACTCATCGACGCTTCACCTCATCGGTGTGGGGGCACCTCGCCAGTACGAATGGAGCGTGAAGTTCTCCGTGCGCGCGGGCATGCCGGATTGCCGCTTCGCGGCGGCGTCGTCACATGCCTCACGGTTGGTCGTGCACGAGCGTAATGAGCGCATCGGAGCGCGGCTTGGGCCCACGGACCCAAGTCGCCCCTTGGGCGGAAAGCCGAAGTCCCGGGCGGACGACGGCGTTGCGGTCGGCAGGCCGCTGGTTCTCGCCAATGTGCCGACACCCGGAACACCACCTCGACCGGTACCTGACCGGCGGGCGACATCACCGGGCAGCAGGGCTACGACCACCGCACCCATGGGGCGGTGACCAGCTCGGCGAGCCGGCGGACGGGAAGCTCGATGGCTGGGGCGCACCGCGCCGTCGACCTGCCGTCCCGGCCGTCAGCCTTGCCCGGCCGCGCATCTGCCGGCCACGCGGGAACCGAGCGGGAAGCGGAAGTACAGCCACACGCAGTGCGCGCGCCGTCGGGGGCCAGGCTCGCCCTCACCACGTGGCGGCTGAGGCAGATGAGTCCGGGCTCTGGCTCCACGTGTGTCCGGAAATCACTCTACTCAGCAGAACTTACCTTCTCTTTACTGTTGTGCACACGTCACCCGGGACTTACCCGAACGACGGCTACGAACCCCCTGTAACCCAAACCCCCCACGTGGTCTGAGACATCCCTAGTTTGCCTCGGCAAGGAGGACATGTCCCATGCGACGTACACGACGAAGAACCCTACGAGCGGGACTGGTGGCATTCCTGGCCATGTTGGCCCTGCTCGTCGGTGGCCTGCCGGCCACGGCGAAGCCCGCCGACACGGCGCCCGCCGCACCCGAAGCCAAGCCGGCCGCGAAGGCGCAGGTACGCGACGCGGTCCAGCACGACCTCTCCCCGAAGCTGCGTGACATCTCCGCGAAGCCTGGTGCCACCAAGCGCAGCAGCGGCAAGCCCTCCGTGCAGCCGGCCCATTCGCTGGAGCGCGCCGCCGTCAACCCGTCCGCGAAGGAGGGCAGCAGCCCGGTCCAGCGTGGCTTCACCTCCAGCCAGGTACCCGAGTTCAAGGCCAACTTCGAGGGCGTCGGCAACGTCGACGGGGTGCTTCCGCCGGACACCAACGGCGATGTCGGCCCCAACCACTACGTCCAGATGGTCAACCTCCACTACGCCGTGTTCGACAAGAGCGGCAACAAGCTGCTCGGGCCACTGCCGGGCAATGCGCTCTTCGCCGGCTTCGGCGGACCGTGCGAGACCAGGAACGACGGCGACCCGGTGGTGCTCTACGACGAGACCGCCGATCGTTGGATGATCACCCAGTTCGCCCTGCCGGGCGGATCCGCCGGCAACCACCAGTGCATGGCGATCTCGCAGACCTCGGACCCGACCGGGGCCTTCTACCGGTACGACTTCCTTTACCACCAGACCCGTATGAACGACTACCCGAAGTACGGGATCTGGCCGGACGCCTACTACATGACCACCAACGAGTTCGCCCCGTCCTTCGTCGGCGCCGGAGCGGTGGCCTTCGAGCGGGAGAAGATGCTCGCCGGCGAGCCGGCCCGGATGGTGTACTTCCACCTCGGTCCGGACTTCGGCGGCCTGCTGCCCGCCGACGCAGAGGGGCAGGCGCCGCCGGCCGGGGCACCCAACCCGTTCTCCATGTTCGACGACGACGCCTGGGGCACCTCGCCCACCGACCGGTTGCTGATGTGGGACTTCCACGTCGACTGGGCCAACCCGGCGAACTCCACCTTCGGCAACAACCTGGCGCCGAACCGGTCCCTGGAGACCGCACCGTTCGACTCGAACATGTGCAACGGCGCCCGGTCCTGCATCCCGCAGCAGGGCACCTCGGCGCGACTGGACGCGATCGCCGACCGGTTGATGTACCGGGCGGCCTACCGCAACTTCGGCGACCACGCCTCCATGGTGCTCAACCACACCGTGGATGTCGGCGGCGACCACGCCGGCGTGCGGTGGTACGAACTGCGCAGCAACTCGCCCACCGATTGGGCCATCCATCAGCAGGGCACCTATGCGCCGGACGGTGAGAGCCGGTGGATGGCCAGCGCGGCCATGGACGTCAGCGGCAACATGGCCATCGGCTACACGTCATCGGGCAGCACGTCCTTCCCGTCGATCCGGATGGCCGGGCGACTCTCCGGTGACCCGCTGGGCGAACTGGGGCAGAGCGAGCGGACCCTGATCGCCGGTACCGGCGCACAGACCCACTCGGCGTCCCGCTGGGGCGACTACAGCTCGATGTCGGTGGACCCGACGGACGGCTGCACGTTCTGGTTCACCTCCGAGTACCTGTCCCAGACCAGCTCCGCCAACTGGCAGACCCGTATCGGTTCGATGAAGTTCCCCAACTGCGTGAACGGCCCGCGCGGTGAGGTGACCGGCAAGGTCTCCAAGTCCGGTGGCGGAGCGATCGCCGGTGCGACGGTACGCGTCGGCGGCAGCGGCACCGTCACCGACGACCAGGGCGAGTACAAGCTGACCCTGCCGGCCGGACAGCACGAGGTGACCGCTTCGGCATTCGGCTACGCGTCGAAGTCCGAGACGGTGACCGTGCCCGAAAGTGGCACGGTGACGGCGAGCTTCACGCTCGACCCGGTTCCGCTGCGCAAGGTCAGCGGCGTGGTGAAGGACGACTCCGGGCACGGCTGGCCGCTCTACGCGCGCATCGACGTGGCCGGCAAGCCAGGCGGCCCGGTCTTCACCGACCCGGTGACCGGCGCGTACAGCGTCGATCTGCCGCAGGGGGCTGAGTACGGCCTGACGGTCAAGCCGGTGTACCCGTCCTACCGGCAAGGCAACGCGCAAGTCACCGTCGGTGACAGCGACCTGGTGCGGAACTTCGACCTGGCGGTCGAGACCTCCTGCGACGCCACCGGGTACAAGATCGGCTACGGCGAACCGGTCGTCACCGAGCAGTTCGAGTCCGGGGACACGCCGGCCGGCTGGAGCGTGGAGAACACCACCCCCAACGGCGGCTGGAACTTCGCCGACCCGAAGAACCGGGGCAACCTCACCGGTGGCAGCGGCAAGTACGCCATCGCGGACAGCGACAGCGCCGGTTCCGGCAAGCCGATGGACACCGCGCTGATCACCCCGGCCATGGACCTGTCCGCCGTACCGACACCGGTGCTGCGGTTCAACAGCGACTACCGGGCGCTCGGCGGGTTCGCCGACGTCGACGTGAGCGTCGACGACGGCACGACCTGGAAGAACGTGTCGCGCTGGACCAGCACCAGCCGGCGTGGTCCGGTGCTGGAGGAGATCCCGGTGCCGCAGGCGGCCGGGAAGTCCGACGTGCGGATCCGGTTCCACTACCAGGCCACCTATGCATGGTGGTGGGAGCTGGACAACCTGTCGATCGTCAACCGGACCTGCGACCCGATCCCGGGTGGTCTGGTGGTCGGCCGGGTGCTGGACGGCAACACCGGCGCCGGGCTCAACGATGCGACGGTGATCAGTGAGGACAAGCCGGCGGAGAAGGCAGTGACCGGACCGACTCCGGACGACGCCAAACTCGGCGACGGCTTCTACTGGATGTTCTCGACCCTGACCGGAAAGCACCCGTTCACCGGGGCGAAGAACCAGTACAAATCGGTTACATCCACGGTGGATGTGGCGGCCGACACGGCCACGCGGGAGGACTTCGCACTCAAGTCGGGCCGGCTGACCGTTACCCCGCCGTCGGTGGAGGGGACCCTGACGCTGGGCCAGTCCAAGACGGCGACGACCACCATCCGCAACGACGGCACCGCACCGGCCACGTTTGAGCTGTCCGAGCGGGCCGGCAACTTCGACAAGCTCGGCACGCGTGGCGCGCGCCTGCAGAACCTCCGGGTCAAGGGTGGCGGCGTATCGCCCGCCTGGCGGGGCGACAGCAAGCCCGGCGACGTCCTGGAGCCGACCCCGTACGCGCCGCCGTGGATCAACACGGCCAACTACCCGATCAAGGTCATGGACAACGCCGTGGCCGCCTACGACGGAAAGGTGTATTCGGTCGGTGGAACCGACGGCGCCGCCAACCTCGCCAACAGCTACGTGTACGACCCGGCGGCGAACACCTGGACGAAGATCGCCGACATGCCGGCGGCCCTGGAGAAGCCTGCAGCGACGTTCGTCGACGGCAAGCTCTACGTCTTCGGTGGCTGGAACACGGCGGGCAACACGTCGGCAAAGGTCTATGCCTACAACCCCGGTACCAACGCGTGGGAGACCCGGGCCGGCACCAACCCGGCCCCGCGCGCCGCGCCCGGCATCGGGGTGATCGACGGCCAGATCTACCTCGTCGGCGGCTGCGTGGACGGAAACTGCAGCAAGTCCAATGTGACCGTCCGGTACAACCCGGGGGCCGACACGTTCACCACGGTCGCCCCGTACCCGGTCGAGGTGGCGTGGCAGGGCTGCGGCGGGATCGACGGCACGCTCTACTGCGCCGGCGGCAACGGGCCGACGACGCTGAAGAGCACGTACGCCTACAACCCGGGCGCGAACGCCTGGACCCAGATGGCCGACCTGCCGGTCGACTTCTGGGGGGTGTCCGCGGACACCGCGAACGGCCTGCTGTTGGTCTCCACCGGTGTCATCAACAACTCCACCACGGTCACCAACCAGGGCTGGGCGTACGACCCGGCGGCCAACTCCTGGTCGGCGCTGCCCAACGCCAACTTCGCCCGCTACCGGGCGGGTGCGGCGTGCGGCTTCGTCAAGGTCGGTGGCTCGACCGGCGGCTTCACCCCGACGCCTGACAGCGAACTGCTGCCCGGTTTCGACCAGTGCGCCACTGTCACCGACGTACCGTGGCTGTCCGCGTCCCCGACCTCGGCGACGCTGCAGCCCGGGCAGAGCATCACGGTGAACGTGAAGCTCGAGGCCTCCACGGCGGCGGGCGTGCAGCAGCCCGGCAAGTACACCGCCCAGCTCGGCATCAAGTCGGACACCCCGCCCGTGGCACCGATCAACGTGACGATGACCGTGCAGCCGCCCAAGGACTGGGGCAAGGCGACGGGCGTCGTCACCGGCGTCGACTGCCGTGACAACAGCACCGCGCTGCGCGGGGCGACCGTCCAGATCAACGGCAAGAAGGGCTGGACCCACACCCTGAAGACCGATGCGGATGGCCGGTACTCCGTCTGGGCTCCGAGGGACAACCCGGTCGAGATCATCGCGGCTCAGGATGGCTGGAAGCCGCAGTCCCGGCTGGTGAACCTCAAGGCGGCCGAGGCGGTGACCACCGACTTCGCCCTCCGCCCCACCACTTGCTGAGAGGAGTCCGATCCACGGGGCCCGCGCCGTTCACCGGCGCGGGCCCTTCCCGTCTCCGCTGACGACAGCCCTGCCTTCACGCGGCCGCGCAACGCCGAATCGGCCCTGTTGCGCGACGTCGCCACCCGGTCGGTCACACGCCGGCCACCCGGTCGGGATTCCCCTCGGATTCGCGCCGGTAATCACCGCACCACCACCAATACAGTGCGTTTATTCGGCATTACGGTGAGCGAATAGGGCGCCCTTTATATGACGCAGACCACGTGACCCGCGCCACTCTTGTGCCGATTTG
>NZ_JBHVEE010000222.1:0-9473 GCF_042802415.1 Streptomyces sp. NPDC057486
GTCTCATCGACCCCAGCGAACTCGCCCGCTACGTCATACACGCAACGACAACAGACGATTGACCCGACACGCACCAGTAATTTCTCGACGGATCCCTCGCGCGTTCTCAGAGGGCGTTAAGTCCGCTTCTGGTAGCGGCCTCGTCCAGGTTGCGTGAGGAAGCCTTGGCGGGTGAGGCGTCCGAGGCGGCTGCGGGTGACGTTCAGGGCCGGGTCGTCGGTGGGCATGCCGAGGAGTTCGTGCAGTTCACGGACCCGGAATGCCTGGGCGGGGTGCTGGTTGAAGGCGTTCAGGATGGCCTGGTAGACGGTGGCTGGCTCGGGCGGGTCGGGTTCGGTCCCGGTCGGGGCGAGTTCCGCGATGACCTTCCGGGCCGTCGCGAGTTCCGTCAAACGTGCCTCGGCCTCAGCCAGAGCGGCGGTCAAGTGCTCAATCTGGTCACGCAGTTCGCCCACCCGGGCGTTGGCCTCATCGTGGCGGGCCTGGAGGTCTGCCAGGAGTTCGATGACGTTCACGCGGCCATCCGGAGGCCGTCGCGCCAGGCCGGTGTGGGTGTGGTGAGGCGGCGGGCCATGTTCGCGGTGGAGGCCCAGTAGACACGCGAGGCGGAGTTGTCGGGCCGGTGGTCGTACTCGCGGGCCAGGCACCGGTGCAGCATCAACGTGCCGTTGACCTGCTCGACTACCCACCTTTTCGGCTGCGGCACGAAGCCTTTGTCTTGGTCGTCCGGGTTGCGGCGGACGACCTCGACGGTGATGTCCTGCAGGGCGCCGTGGATGGTGACCTCGTCCTTGAAGCCCTGATCCACCAGGGCCTTTTCCAAGCGGTTCCCGTACCGCTCGGCTGCCTGGTCGAGCAGGGCCACCCCGGCCGTGTTGTCGTGTGCGGAGGCGGCCAGCACGACAACGCCGATAATCAGTCCCAGCACGTCGACGGCCAGTCCCCGCTTGCGCCCCGGCGTCCGCTTGTTGGCATCCAGTCCCGTCGTGGTTTTGGGGACGCCCGCGGCCGCGCGCACGGACTGGGTGTCGATGACCACGAGGGACGGGTCCTCTAATCGGCGGGCCTTCTCCCGTACCTGACAACGCAGGGGTTCCTGGATCCGCTGGTCAAGCCTGTCCTCACGCCAGAGCGTGAAGTAGTAGAACACCGCCGACCAGGCAGGAAGATCGTGGGGCAGGTAGCGCCACTGACAGCCCGTCCGATTCTGATAAAAGATCGCGTACACCACCTCCCTCAGATCGCAGGCCCCGGGGTCTCCAGTCGCCGAATGTGCCACCCGGCCCTGCTTCCAGGCCGTGACCATCGGCTCGATCAACGCCCACTGCTCGTCCGATAAGTCGCTCGGATACGGTCTTCGCTCCACGCCCGCATCCCAGCATCCCAGCATGTGCATGACAAGCAGTCGATACGACGATCAACACCACGAACGAGCGATCACGAACCGAGAGAGAAGGGACTTAACGCCTGCTGCTCGTGTCGGTTTCGTCCGGCACGAGCAGCAGGGGGCGAGGTCGCATCACGCGACGGCGGTTCCCTCGAGCTCGACCAGTTGGCCGGGGATCGCCAGTCGCGTCACCTCGAGCATCGTGGAGGTCGGCGCCACCCCGGCGGCACCCAACCGCGCCGCCAGCACACCGTAGTGCGGGAAGAGCTGATCGACGTCGGTCGTGTAGACGTTGAGCCGGACGAGGTTCGCGAGAGACATGCCGGCCTCGCCGAGCACGGCCTCCAGGTTGTCGATGCTCAGAGCCAACTGCGCCGCGATGTCACCGTCGTGCTGGGGCTTGCCGTCGCCGTTCATCGCGGTCTGCCCCGAGATGTACAGGGTCCGTGTGTGCCCGGAGACGACCTCACCCTGGTTGAATCCCAGCTCCTGCGACCACGTCACCGGGTTGACCGCCGTTCGTTCCACTGCCACGTCAGCTCCATTCGATTCATGGGGAGTACGTACGTCCATCGCTCTGTAGCCGTAGCCGCCGCCTTTGGCGTCGTATCAACAAGCCTGCCAACAAATCACGACACCCTCAGTCATGTATTCCGTTAACGTTCTCGCATGCGTGCCGATCGGCTGGTCTCACTGGTACTACTGCTGCGCCAGCGCGGTCGGATGACAGCGGACGCGCTGGCCCGCGAGCTGGAGGTGTCCACCCGCACCGTGCTGCGCGACATCGAGGCGCTGTCCGTGGCCGGCGTCCCGGTCTACTCCGAACGCGGCAGGCACGGCGGTTTCGCGCTGTTGCCCGGCTTCCAGATCGAGCTTGCGGGACTGAACCACGACGAGGCCCTGGCCTTGCTGACCGCCGGATCGGGGCGCGGCGAGCAGGTATTCGGCCTCGGCTCGGCGCTCGCTTCGGCCATGCGGAAGGTGGTCGACGCGCTGCCCGAAGGCCACCGTGCCACCGCGAGCGAGGCGGCCCAGCGTTTTCTCGTCGATCCGGAAGCCGACCTGCTCTCGCGCCGGGTGGTCGCTGAAGAGGTGCCCGTCACCACCATGATCGAGGTCAGGCGCGCGGTGCTCGCCGGACACAAACTGCGCATCCACTACGCGGCCACAGGCCGGACACCACAGTGGCGCACGGTGGACCCGATCGGCCTGGTTACGGTACGAGACCGGGGCTACTTGCTGGCTACGAGATCCGGCGCGGACCGCACCTACCGACTGTCCCGCATCCTGGCCGCCGAGCAACTCCCCGAAACGGCACAGCGACCAAACCGGGTCGACCTGGACCGGATCTGGCGCGAACGCTCCGCGCAGTTCCTCTCCGACGGCGACCACATCACCGTGCTCGTACGGGTGAACCCTGCGCGGCGGGAGGATCTGCTGGGGACCGCGCTGGCCGTCCGCGCAGAAGAACCCGACGCAGACGGCTGGCTACGGGTGGAGGTTACCTTCCAAGATTCCCGACACGCCGAATGGGCGCTGTGGCAGCTCAGCACGGACGCGGAAGCCCTGGCCCCGCAGTCGTTGCGCACTTCCCTACGCAACCACGCCGCCGCGATTGCCACCCGCTACGGAGACTCATCCTGAAACGGACTTAACGACCTCTCAGTGCTCCTCGGAGCCCTTCACCTCACCGTGAGGGGGCGAGTGCCGTCCAGAAGGCGTGGTGGTGGTCGGCCGCGAAGTCGGTCTGCTCGATGCGGCCGGACGCGAGCCGCTGCACGTACGGGCTGCGGTTCGTGAACCGCTTCCACGTGGGCATGCCATACCCGTTTACCTGCCCAGTGCTCGCAAACCGGAGCCAGTAGGCGGTCACCGTGTCCGACAGCCCGGCTTGCGCGGCGTCGAGCGGCTCGAACAGGTCGTTGTCAAACAGGTAGGCCAGGTCGATCATGTGGCCGGTACCGAGCGAAAAGCTCGCCGGCCGCGGCACGCCCTTGAAGTATGGGGCGTTGGCCTCGGCGAAGTCGTAGGCGTAGACGGGGGTGTAGCGGGCCAGCGCGCGCTGGGTGTCGAGCGCCGCGGTCGACCACTCCGAGTCGGTCAGCACGGCCGACAGTGCCGCCCCGGGCGCCGGGTAGTTCGCGACCGGGTACTCGGCCAGGACCGCGGGAGCGTCCTTTCCGAACTGCTCGGTGACCTTCTTGACATACTCCTCGGCGGTCAGCGGCCTCCCTGTCATGATTTCATCGAGCCCAGCCAGCCCGCTCATCTCGTCGTGAGTGGAGCCGTGCAGCACCGGTACCCGGGCGAACCGCCCGGCGGCGACTGCCCGTGACGGGGCCTCGGGTAGCACTTGGCCGTCCACCACGGGCCGGTAGCTGTCGTGTCCGGAGAGGGACGCCTTGATGAGCTCGGCGGTGGACCTGCGCCGCAGGCAGGAGTTGACGGTGCGCGGATCGTCGCAGCCCGCGGCTTTGGCGACGGCAAGGCCGTTGGTCTCCGCCTGTGTGCGGGTGAATGAGCCGTCTGGTCCGACGCAGCCCGCACTCTGCACGATCGCCTTACTGAAGAGCCCGCGGGCTCCGGGCGAGACCAGCTGGGCGCAGCCGCTGTAGCCGCCGCCCGACTGCCCCATGATCGTGATATTGCGGGGGTCGCCGCCGAAGGCACCGGCATTGCGGTTGACCCATTTCAGCGCGGCCTGCTGGTCAAGAAGGCCGAGGTTGGCCGGTGCGCGCAGCCCGGGCGCGGAGAGGAAGCCGAACGCCCCGAGCCGGTAATTGACCGTCACGACCATCGCACCCTGCCGCGCGGCGGCCAGCTTGGCCGCGCGATAGGTGGCGCCGTCACCGTAGGTGAAGCTGCCGCCGTGAATCCAGACGATGACCGGCAGCCGCCCCGTCGTCCGCCCAGCCGGAGTCGTGACGTTCAGGTAGAGACAGTCCTCACTGCCGCCGTCCTCGATCGAGATGGGCTGGTCCGTCGGCTGCGCACAGGCGCTCTTCGGGGCGCGGGCGTCCAGCGGCGACGACCAAATGCGCACCGGCTGCGGCTCCTTCCACCTGCCTTCTCCGGTCGGCGGGGCCGCGTAAGGGATGCCCTGGAACGTGCGCACCGCGCCAGCGACCGCGCCCTGGACCGGGCCCTCGGCGGTCATCACTGTGGCGGGTAAGTCTTGGGCACCGGGACGCGCGGAGGCCGGGCCGGCCGTGATCACCGTGGCGGCGAGCGTTGCGGAGACGGTGGCCGCGGCAAGGGCGGCGACGCGGGACTTCATGGTGCTCATCTGGGCTCCCGGGATCGGTGTGATTTTTGATGCGTGGAACGGTAGCCAGGATTTGGGCAGATGCGCAATACGTTTGCCTAAGTCGATTGCCTAAGGCGTTCGTCTGGCGCAAACGTGCAGATTGTTGCTAGGGTCCGCGTCATGGGAAACCGGGAGAAGCTGCTGGAAGCTGCCAGGCACTGCCTTTTCACGAAGGGCTACGAGCGCACGACGGTCCGCGATCTCGCCTCCGCGGCGGGCGTGAGTATGGCGGCGATCGGCTATCACTTCGGCTCGAAGGAGGCGCTGCTGAACCAGGCTCTCTTCGAGGCACTCGACTCGGGAGACCAGGCCTTCGGGCCGTCGGAGGGTGCTACCGACCTCAGCGCGCTATGGCGTCGCCTGATCGAGGCGTTCTCGGTCAACAAGACCTTCTGGATCGCCAATCTGGAGACAGTCCTGCGCGCGCAGCGCGATCCGGAGCTGCGCGAGCAGGTGGCCGCCGGGCTGAGGCAGGGACGCAGTGGCATGGCGCGAGAGGTCACCGGAACCGCCGAGAGCGAGCTCCCCGAAGCGACGATCCGCACCGTCGGCTCGGTGCAGCTCGCCCTCGTCAGCGGTCTGATGATGCAGCATCTCACCGACCCCGAGTCCGCGCCCACCGTCGACGAGGTGCTGGCGGGTCTGCGGGCGCTGGCCACCTACCTGCCTGAGGAGGCGTGAGGCTCGGTCCGTGGACCGAAGGCGCAGGACCGCCACGCCACGGTGGACAGTTGCTCGATACACGGCGAGTGTGACGGTGGCTGACTGCTGTTCGTAGGCGAACGGGGCCCAGTTCCTCACCCCGGGGCCGCAGCCGGTCTGCCCTCGGGAGTGCGCGGTCCGGGCACGGCGTCCCGGGCGGTCAGGTCCGAGGCGTCTGTTCATGTCCAGTTCGAATTCACGTGGGTCCAGAACAGCGGGGAGAGGGCCCGCCGGTCCGCGTCGGTGAGGGTTGGCGAGGACCTGCTGTATCAGCAGCGTGTTGACGTGGACCAGGGCGGACTGGAGCAGGTGGAGCCGCGAAGGGCCCGCACGGGCGCTGTCACGTTGTTGGGTGTGTGAGGAACACCGTCGAGCGCCTGATCAACAAGCTGAAAGCCTGGCGAGGCATCGTCAGTCGCTACGACAAGTCCCCTGCGAGCTACCTCGCCGGCCCGGAGGGCCCGCCCCGACGGCCCAGCCTTCGCAGCAAGGCTCTGCCCCGGCCCGGTTGGGGCGGATCCGTGGTGGCCGGCGCCTGCCGCCCGCGGCTGCCGACGCCGTTCCCACAACGGTGCGGTTCGATCCGGACGAGGCATCGGAGGTAGACCGCTTCGTTCTGGAGCTCCGGAACGAAGCACTAGCTAGTGCTCTGACCACATACCTTCGCCGGGTTGAGCGGGTGTGGGGCCATTGATGCCAGCTACCTGGCCGAGGCGTCCGCCTATGCTCGGCTCGTGCAGCCGCTTTCCGATAGCAGCAATCCGTTGATCACGGCGTTCCCAGCCGAGCTTGCAAGCGATGCCGAGGCAGTCCTGGCGGTGATGCCTGATTCTCGACATCAGCCGCATGCCTCGTTCTCGGTCGCTGTAGAGGGCCAGCAAGTTTTGATCCCCGGGCGCCTCTACAACGACGAGCCGCCAACTGACGCGGTGGCGTCGCTTTCGTCGCGCCAACGGCAGCTTCTGCACTGCCTGTACTCAAGGCACTGCGACGGGGTGGTCAGACAGCGTCACCTGGAGAAGGTCGTTGGTTCCACGGACCCATGGGTCGTCCCCTTCGTCGTGCAGCTGGTTGGCGAGTACGTCTTGGAGATCCTGGTCGTCATCTGCGATGAGCTCCGTGATCTCGCCACGCCCGGCACCTGCGGCCACCTCGCTTACGGGCAGTTCATCGTGGACAACCCTGCCTTCTTCGCGTGCACTCAACGGCGGGTCGTGAGCTATTGGAGCTGCTACTACCGGGGCACCTACGCGAGTTTTCGGGGCTACCCGGGATGCACTCTTCTTGACCTCCTACGGTCCGCTGCCTCCGACAGAGCAGGGCATCCCTGGCCCAACCTCGCTCCAGCCGGCGCCAGGGTGGACGGTTACTGCTAGGCCGTGTATCGAAAGTGGATCTTGAGCGATGAATGATCTCGGTTCATGGGGCGGGGAGATCTCACGGACGAGCAGTGGGCGGTGTTGGAGCCGTTGTTGCCGAAGGGGAGGAAGGCGGGGCGGCCACCCGTCTGGTCCTGGCGGCGACTGATCGACGGCATACGGTTCCGGGTTCGGACCGGTGTTCCGTGGCGGGACGTGCCCGTCGAGTATGGGCCGTGGGGTCGGATCTACGACCTGTTCCGCCGGTGGCAGCGGGACGGCACCTGGCACCGGGTCCTCACCCGGCTGCAGTCCCTGGCCGACGCGAAGGGTGCGATCACGTGGGACCTGGGCGTCGATTCCACGGTGTGCCGTGCCCACCAGCATGCGGCCGGGGCCCGGACGCGGGGTGACCTGCAGTAGGAATCGCCGGGCGGTGTGTTCACCGAGCCCTGTGATCACGGGCTGGGACGTTCGCGCGGTGGGTTCACCACCAAGCTGCACTTGGCCGTCGAGCAGGGCCAGAAACCCATGTCGATCGTGGTGACGGCAGGGCAGCGTGGCGACTCGCCGCAGTTCGAACCCGCGCTGGAGAAAGTTCGCGTTCCTCGCATCGGGACGGGTCGGCCGCGGGTCCGTCCCGATCGCGTCCGGGCGATGAGGTCGTCGCGAGTCACACTGCCATCCAGTGATGGCTGGCGATCGGCTGCGTGTGACAACTACGGCGCCTTTCTGGTGACAGTCCGGCTGCTCCGGCCTGGTTCCTGCGCAGCCTATGCGGCGCGGTCGGTGACAACCGAGCCTTGGCACAAGGCGCAAGGCGGGCGCACGCACACCGGAAGGCCCTGGTAGGCCGTCCGGACTGCCCCGGGCTCCGCCCGAGGCAGAGGCTTGCAAGATCGTTGTGTGGAGTTCCCGGTCAAAGTGGCGCTGGCCCAGGCGGAAGCCGGGTGCCGCGCGGCCAGCTCACGGGCCCGGGTCACGGGCGACGCGGCCCGCAACTGGGCCGCTGCGAAATCGAGCCGCCCATCCCACCAGATCACCGCCTCCTCGTCCAGCACAGTGCCCGGCCGCCGCCATGCCGGCCAGAACCAGGTCCATCCGGTACGGCGTGACGGCCCTCCCGGACCGGATGGACAGGATCACGGTGTCATTGGTGCGCCGCAGTACAACTCGGTGCCCGTCGTTCTCCAGACTTCGCCTTGTCTCATGAGACAAGGGCGCTGTGAGGATCTCGGTCCTGAGTGCCGTCGCCTCAGCACTCTGCGGCTTGCGACCACAGAGTTTTCCGGGCCCTGGCGCGGGGGCCCCAGGGGGCGCTTGCGACGGTCGCAGGGGAGGTGAGCCCCAGAGCGTCGTTGTCCTTGCCGTCCCGCATGTGGTCCAGCCAGCGTTCGTACCAGGAGAGGAAGTCCTGGGCCGAGGAGACGTTCGGGGGCCAGAAGCCGTCCGCGTTACCGGTGAGCATGCGGCCGGCGAGGGGGCCAGTCACGCCGATGAGGCACAGGTCGGTGCAGCCCATCTCGATGATGTGGAGGAACAGGTCTCCTTGCAGCGCGTCCGGGTGGTTCACGTGATGGAATCCCCGCGGGGTGCCGTCCGGCGGCTGCCGGTCCATGGTGAACAGCCTGCACTCCTCCAGCGGAAGTAGTCCGTAGAAGGGGCCGGCACCGCTGCCCCCAAGTTTGACAAGGAACTTTCGGTAGGCCGACGGCAATTCGATGTGGTGTTCGCCCTCGAAGACGTCCGCCTGAGCGGAACTGATGCGCGGGCCAACGCGAAACGCGTGACGCTCGGCGCCCATCGAGTGGCTGCGCTGCACCTGGTACGGGACCTTCGCCAGCTTGGAGCGTATGCGCGATATGCGGGAGTCCATCGGAGGATCTCTTCTCTCGTCCGCCGCCACTCTACTGGCCCGCCCGAATGAGACATCTCCGGATGTCTGGAGAACCGTCGAATTTGGGCTCGTACCACCAGCCCGGCCCCTGCGGCAGCACCGCAACGGCACGGGCCGGCGACACGCTGATCGGGAGTTCCACAACTTTCATGCTGCGACCAGGCGCTGATCATGGCGCGCCGGGCACCAGGTCCGGCCGGCACACCTCGCAGGCCTGAATTCCGTGCTCGCCCTGCTCGTCCTGCTGCTCCAGGTCCTGGTCGTCGCCCTGGTGGTGGGCGCCCTGGGCTACCTGGCGCACCGCCACCCGGCGCTGGCCACGCCGCTGATGGTCGCCATGGGCGGCGCGGCCGTCCTCGCGGTCTGCATCGTCCCCATCGCCATCCGATGACTGGGCAAGCCCACTCCCGCGTGGGCAAGCCGGGCTTGCCCAGGGGCTCGGCCCGGCCGTCGGGCCGGATGGTGTAGGCGCTGCGGCCGCCGTCGAGCAGCTGTTGCAGAGGGGTGCGGTGCTTGGTGAACGTCGTCCTGGCCGTGGTGACAGCGGTCGCGTCGAGGAAGTTGGGCTTGGGCGCCAGCCTTCGGATGGGGGGGCACGGCTTCCGGCCGCCTGCCAGGGACGCCTGCCCGCATGTCGATCACCTTCCGCGGATGAGGTGAAAGAAGGGGAGTGCCTGGCCTGGAGGCGTGGACTTCAACGTCGCCCTTCGCAGAAGAGGCATGAACTCTAAGCCTTGATCCACCGATTGACGGGCGGTCTGTGGATAGCGAGACGAAGAGAGGTGCCTGCTGACCTGCGATGATGGGAGTTCTGACGCTTCC
>NZ_JBHVEE010000223.1:0-9462 GCF_042802415.1 Streptomyces sp. NPDC057486
CACTTCAGACCGCGTCACACCAGCCTTCTACCAGCACGGAAGGTGACACGGGGCAGAAACCCGAAAATCTAGATCTCAACCCGGAACAGGCCCTAGGCCGCGCAGAGGAGGCCGACTCGGCCGTATTTCTTGATCGTGCGGCCGAGTTGCTTGTCGCTGGCGGCCTCGGCCAGCTCGTTCACCGGGTTCGCTGCGGTGGTGTAGCGGACGCTGCGACCTGGGGTTATGCAATTGGCGGGTCGGCCCGTAGAGGGCCCGGCGCATGCGCTGGCCTGGGGCGATTCACTAGGTTCAGATTCTCCGCAAGAAACGTCTGATCTGCCATATCGTGCGGTCACCTCCCTGCCGGTGCTTTCCGCAAGGGGGCGGGGGTACCCCCCAGGGGTACCCGGTCAGAATGGAGGCTTGTCCTCCCGCTGAGTCCAGCGCTCCACGTCTGGGTTAACCGGCGGACGGTTGTTGGCTGCAAAGCCTCCAGGCTGATTGCGTGCCATCTCCTTTGCATGGCACGGACCACAGATGGCACGCAAGTGCCTTACGTCGTCCAGGTCCTTGACCCCTTGCCGTTCCAGTTCCTTGCGGCTCAAAGGCCAGTGATCCGCAACAGTCGGACGTACACGCCAACAAAGGACGCACACTGGATTCGCGTAGAACAGCAGATCGCGGGATCGCTTCCATTGCTTCGAGGTATATCCACGCTCACGCACTGTGCCACGCTGTCTGTCGTCCTGGCTTGCGTGTGCAGCGCATGCCTTCATGCGTCCGCTTATCAACTCTGAGCATCCAGCGCGCGGACATGGGCGCTTGGGCTTGCTGGGCATGGGGGGCCTCCGGTAGGGGCGGGGGCACCTACTCACGTGAGGAGGTGGGGGGTGCCGTCGCGGACCCCCGGGGGTTATGTGCGGGGTGGGGGCTATTCGCTGGTGGCCCCCGTGAGGAGACTGAACAACTCGGCGTCGGCCGTGTCCGCCAGCTCCTCTATCGCGTCGGAGACTTGCGATGCGTCGTCCAATTCATAGAGATCCGAGAGGGCAGACAGCGTCAATTCCGTGATGGCGTCCACCACCTGGTTAGCTTTGTCGGCGGAGTCGGCGTCCCGAATCGGGAGGCGGGTGGCCAACTCCCGTAGGTGGCCCGCTGCCATCTCCAGAGCGGAGGCGGCGTCCAGCGCATGCTGGGGTGCGCATTCGTCGGCGAGCAAGGGAACTCCTTCACGCCAGCAAGCGCGCCAGCGAAGTGGCTGCGCATCAAAGGCGCAGGTCAGAAGAGGTGTGGGGTTTTGCCGGCTCAGGGTGCCTGGTTGCGTCAGCACACCCCGGGCAGGTGCTCTTGACCATCTGCCTTGAACGCCAGCAAGGTTGGCGCCATGGATGCGGGATTGGCGGCAGTGCTAGGCGCGTTGGCCGGATCGGTAGCAACGATTGGCGCGGCGCTGACAACGGGCTGGACTCAACGAGAAGGCGTGCGCATCACAGCACGCTCAGAACACAGGAGCCAGCGACGTGAGCCGCGAAATAGCTCCTACAAAAAATTCATTACTGAGGCATCCAGGCTGCGAGATTTAGCGGCAGCCTTCACTGTTGCGCATGCCGAATTCCCTTATGAAACAGTTGATTCGGTCTTCGCTGGCCGTTGTGAGATAGCGACGCGAACAGTGCAAGAGACCTGGGTTGACGTTGCGCTAGCCGGACCCAAACAGGTCAGCGAGGCAGCCGCGAAACTTGAAAGACTCAGCAATGCTCTGGCTTTCCGTATCTTGGGTCTCCATCGACTTGTTTCTGATGAGTCCAGAATGTTGACGGATCGTGCGCTTGACGGAATCAAAGATGTCATTGCTGGAGAAGCCGAGGAATTCGACAGAACGCTTGATGTGTTTGTGTTGTTGGCTCAGGCTGCCTTGGATGATGACGGCACCCTGTAGTAGCGCCCTGTACGGTTGGGATACGGGGCGCTACTTGTTAACGCCTCTTCTATGCCCGGTAGCAATCTAGGCACATTGACTTTCGGTAGCCCGGGTAATCAGGTCGCCCCCCGGGCAACTAGCTGAGCACGCGTCACCAGATAGACGGATACGCCAGTCGGGCTTTCCGCGCTCTTCGCTGTCCGGGGGCACAGTTCAGGGAACGGGCTATCAGCCATAGTGGTCAGCCCACATCTGCCGCAGCACGTTTAGCGGAATGGTTGGCGGAACCAGCGGCTTACCCTCAGCGCCATAGTGAGTGAGGTCAACCAGCACACTTTCCCGGTAGCCGACTCCCTGCCGGGCAGTACCCTGCGTTACTGGTGCTCTACCAGGCTGAGGGAAGACCACATCAGCGGCAGTGTGCGTGTCAGCAAAGCACGGGGCTCCGTTCGCGTCCCGGGGCCAAACCAGGTAGGCAGGCTGGCCGTTGTAGTCCGGCCCCGGGTCCAGGAGGTCCAACGCCATTACGCGCCCTCCACCATGAACTCCGCCTCCAGCTTGTCCGCCAGGTCGGCGGCGTGGCGCGAGGCAGCGGCGTGGATCGCCTCCTCCAACCGGTCGGCCAGGCGCATGTCCCGGGTGGTCAGCTCACGTGCGGACGTGTCGTCCGGGTGGGTGCCGTGGACCCGGTAGTACGCGTCCCGTGCGTGCTGGCGGACGGCATTGCGCCTGGCCCGCTGGACGTGGAAGTGAGCCACGGCCTGGAGGACGTCCCCGCCCTCATAGATGACGTCGGCAGCGCTCTTGGTGCCCTCGTTCATGAGGGCCGCGTCCATCGCCGCCCACCCGGAGAGGAACTTGAGGTCCAGCTCCCGCTGGCCGGCCTGGCGCTGGACCTCCTCCTCCGCCAGCTTGGCGGCCTCCTGGGCCTCCAGCTCCTCCAGCTTGGCCGCAGCCTTGGCGGCGTCGGCACGGGCCCTATCGATTGCAGTGCTCATGGTGCTGTCTCGCTTTCCTGTTTCGGGGAGGTGGGTGGGTTACTTGCCGTGTCGGGCCGCGTTGACCTTGGCGCTCTCGTAACCAGCGAGGGACATTCGGAGACCGCCCTTGACGATGCCGTTGAACTCCGCGCGGTCCTCAGCGCGCAAGGCGATGAGCCGCTCCATCCGGGGGTCCGACTTGAACTCCTCAGCGGACGCGCGCTCACTTCGCTCCGTGTGCTCACGCTGGAAGTCGCTCATGGGGTAACCCATGGAATCGAGACGCTCAGACATGGTGACTGCCTTTCTGTAGAGAGGCGGCCCCAGGCGGGAATGCCCGGGGCCGTGAGGGTGATGGTGGGAAGTTGTTCAGCTTCGCTGCGGCTTGAGAAGTAGGCCATCGTGCGCCGACACCTGGTGGTCACGGCGCCCCCTGGTTTTGGCGGGGTACCCGGCCCGTGCCACGACGCGGGAGAACGTGCCAATACCGCACGACGGGAGGCCACGTTCGTATACGTAAGCTACGAATGCGCCGAACAGGTCTCCTGCTGCAGTCCAGCGGGTGCTGTCGAAGGTGCATTGCCGGAGAAACTCGTAAACCACGGGGATATGGGATTCGTCCTCCGGGCGGAGTCGGTTGGTGGTCGGCATGTTGGATTCCTTGGTGGGCGTACCCACCTACTCAC
This sequence comes from Streptomyces sp. NPDC057486, assembly GCF_042802415.1. Taxonomy (NCBI): domain Bacteria; kingdom Bacillati; phylum Actinomycetota; class Actinomycetes; order Kitasatosporales; family Streptomycetaceae; genus Streptomyces; species Streptomyces sp. NPDC057486. Next base: position 3,570 of record NZ_JBHVEE010000223.1, read on the forward strand.
GTGAGTAGGTGGTGAGGTGGAGTCAGCGCCAGCGGGCGGTACGTGCGGTGAACTCCAGGAGGCAACGAGCCAAGCCCTTGTCCCGGAGGCGTCGGTCCACGTCCTCCAGCGCGTCCTGGCCGTCCTTGGCGAATGCCTGGTCGTAGATACGATGGCAAGCAACGCACAATGGGTCGTAGTCGTCCGGAGCCTCAGACCAGACGAGATGGCCGTCCGTCACCTTGGTTGCCCGGGAGTGGTTGAGTGCCCACTGGGCGGCGTGGCGTCGGCAGTAGATACAGCGCTGTGAGGATGCGATACCGCGCATGTGCGCGACCTTGCGGTGAGCGATCTTGTACGCGTTCTTAGCAACAGTCATTGAGGGGTCCTAGCGGGAAAAGGGGCGGAGCGCGTACTCCCTTGGCCGTGCGCTAGAGGAGGACCTCAACAACGTGGCAAGCAAGGGGACTCAGGCCCGGGTGTGGAAACGAAAAAAGGCCCGTACTGAGGGAGCCAGGGCCACCGGTTTCCCCTCCGGTGACCCCAGCTCAACCTCAGCACGGGCCAAGTGCCATTACCCCGGCACTGTGGGGTGTCTCAGGTGCGCCCCAAGGGGGAAAGCGGCGCGGTGGGTAAAGCGATGGAGGCACCAGAGCGTGTCCGGTGCCTCCACCAGCCTCCCTACTTAGTGATCTGGGGTGAGCGGCGGGAGGGTGGCCGGAGCGTGTCCAGGTGTGCACCGGTACGGGTCCCCATGTCCGGTATGGATATGACGGAGGTCACCAGAGTTCCTCCGGGGGCCCGGTAGCGCGAAACGGCTGGAGGGGCCGGTGGGCCTGGAGGGGCCTGAGAGGCTCTACATGCCTCCGTGAGAGCCCGTGGAGGCCTGGGCGGGGACGGGCCGGAGGTGGCCCATGAGGCCCTCAGGGAGGCGCGCGGGGGCTCTCCTGGCTCCGTGGGCCTGGAAGGCGTCCGGAGTGGCTGGCGGGGCTGGGTCGGCCAGCCTGGGAGGGGCTCACGTTGCGTAGCATGAGCGGCCAGCGGGGCGTGGCGCGCTGACCAGGCACGATGACGGAGGAGGTGGAGGCGTACCCCCTCTGAGCTGGGCAAAGTGACGGAGTGACGGTTGTGGGGGTAACTCCGGTAAGCGCTATAGAAACCCTATGCTGTTTGAGATTGACTACCACAACCGTCATCTCATCATTCTTGCAGGTCAGAGGCTTGTAAATGATCTTGAGGAGGAGGCAGTCGTCATCGACCCCCTCGCGCTGGCGCTCTCCCCGCCGAGGATTCCCGGGATTCCTTACTTAGGGCCCCCTAACCTCACTGCCCGTGGCTCCGTCGGCCGCCCGGCCCGCCTTTGCTGGCCGTCACGCTCCGTGAACGGGAGCGGCCCCCTCCGCTTGAACGGAGGAGGCCGTGTGTGGTCTAGACCACGTTGCTTACATCGCCAGGACGGCCTCCGGGAGCGCTGCGCGGAGCTGGGCCATGCCCTTACGGAGCGCGTCGGACACTGCGCTGGGTGCCCTGCCCAGGGCCCCCGCTATCTCCGCCACGCTCATGTCCGCCGGGTGGCCGTCCAGGCCGTACCTCATGGCGATCACGTCCCGCCTGAGAGGCGAGAGGGCACCCAGGACGGCCCGGAGGACGACCACTGCCACTGACAACCCCTCAGCGGCCTCCTGACGGCCATTCACCGGAGTCTCCAGCCGTTCTCCCCCACCGTGGCCCTGCCAGGCTCTCCAGCGGCCACGGGGGCGTCCAGGCGGGCCATGCCGGACCAGGCCAGCCGTGCGGCGTGCGACCGGTCGGCGGAGAGGCGACGTCCAGGCTCCGGCTCCGACGTACAGAGCCTCTCCGCCGCGCTGGCGTCGCCGTCGGCCCGCTCCAACATCCGGCCGTACGTGGCCAATGCATGGGCGTCCACGGGTCCGCCGGTGACCTCCTCAAGGACGGCGTCCTTGAGCCTGGCCTCCACGGTGGCCCAGACGAACGTCTCCGGGCGGGCCCCGTGAGTGTCGTCGTACCGGCCCATGGCCTGACAGGCGACGTAGCGGGCTTCCTGGGTGAACTCCTCTGTCAGGTAAGCCAGTCGGGGGCCGTCAGGGGCCACGCGCCGTGCGGCACGGAGCGCCAGCGTGCGGAGCATGGGGTCCAGCGTGCGTAGCTGGGATTCCACGTTGTTCACGCCGTCTCCCCCGGTACTGCCCAGTGCACAGTCACCCGCTCCGCCGTGTTCGCGTTCGGTCCCCGTCCGATGGACTTGGCTACAGCGATGCGGTCCACGAAGAACGCCAGGAAGCTCCGGCGCCGCTCCAGGTCCCAGCGTCCCCACGTCGACTCGGGCCCCAGCGGATCGCCCTCGGATGGTGTCCACTCGGCTGGGATCCTCAGAGTGCCCGACTCAGCGGACCCCAGCTCCTCAACGCGTGCGGCCGTACGAGCCTCATGCGCCGTCAGGCGTTCCACGGACTCACGGAACATGGCCGTGCCGGTCGTACCCGCCTACAGGCCCGCCTGGCGGTCCTGGTACAGGGTCTTCAACGCCTCACGCACATGTTCCAACTCGGCTCGTGCGGCGGCCAGTTCCGCCTTGCGCTCCCCCGTGTCGGCCTGGGCAGCGAACCGGCTTGCTGCCTCCGCCAGCCACGCCAGGTCATCCGGGTCTTCCGGGTCTTCCGGGTCTTCCGGGTCCATCGTGGTCAGCCGTGCCCACACCCGGCGGGCAACCACGTCATCGGCGGCGTCCATGTTGATGGCCAGGCCACCGTGTCCCGGTACGGCACCGGACTGGGCCCGGTTGCACCGGTAGAGCTGTTTGCCGTTGCGCCGATCGGTCACCATGGACGACCCGCAGACTCCGCAGAACAGCATCCCGGCGGAGCCCAGCAGCGAGGGAACCGACCGGCCACCCTGGCGAACCACCTGGGGTGCGCGGCCGTCCAGTACGTCTTGCAGGCGCCACCAGTCCTCAGCGGACACGATCGGGTCGTGGGCTACCAGCGGGGCGCCCTGCTCATCCCGGAGGATGGCACGCTTGGTTCCCTGGCGCTCTGCGGCGTAACCGGCGAGGCGGGGGTCACGCAGGATGCGCAGCACGGTCGACGACACCCATGTGGTCCGCTCCAGGGGCTTACTTATCCCCCGGGCCCGCCGGGCAGTCACACGGGCGGTCATCTCCGCTGCCTTGGTCGGCACACCGTCCTCATTGAGCTTCCTGGCGATGGACGAGGCGGACGTGCCGTTGAGGGCCCAGGAGGCCATCTGGCGGACGTGAGGGGCCTCCACCGGGTCCGGGACGAGCTTGACCACGACCAACTCCCCGCGAGGCTCACGGGTCGACTGGAACCCGAACGGGGCCATGCCGGAGACGTGGGAGCCAGCGGCGCGCAAGGTCTCCTTGGTGGCCGTGATGTAGGCCGACTTGAGGTCGCTCTCCTGCTGGGCCAGTGCAGCAATGAGACCAAAGATCGCCACGCCCATCGGGGTGGACGTGTCCAGGTACGGCTCCTCCACGGAGACCAGGAGGACGCCGTGCTTGGCCAGCTCCTCGTTGATCAGCATCGCCTCAAGGGCACCCTGGCGGGTGAGCCGCGAGAGGCTGAAGACAACTACTGCGTCCACGTGGCCAGCGCGAACGGCAGCCATCATCTCCTCGAACTCCGGCCGGACGACCTTGGGGTCCCAGCCGGATTTGCCGACGTCGGCAAAGTGGCCAGCGTTCTCTCAGCCCTTGGCCGTAATCAGTGCCTCGCACTTGGTTCGCTGAGCCTCGGGGGACGACGCGCTGTCATCCTCACGCCGCTTTGACTGCCGGATGTAGGAGACTGCGCGCACGTGGTCCAGGCCAACGGGGCCGGATCTCTTGTTGAGAGGTGTCATGTGCCTAGTGTGGTAAAGATCAACGTACTGACCGTCCCCGCCGAGCAGCGGGAGACGCTGGAGAAACGCTTCGCATCCCGTGCCCATGCGGTAGAGAGTTCCGACGGGTTCGAGTGGTTCGAACTCCTCCGCCCCGTCGAAGGCACCGACAACTACCTCGTCTACACGCGGTGGCGTGACGAGGACTCCTTCCAAGCCTGGATGGAGGGCCCCATGAAGGCCGCCCACCAGGGCAGCGACACACAGAGCGACGAACGTCCCAAGCCGGCGGCAAGCGGGTCCACACTGTGGTCCTTCGAGGTCGTGCAGCAAGCAGCGCCGACAAGCGCGTAAACAGGTCGTCGCGCAAACAGCTTCGGCATAGCAAGTGAGCCCCTTTGCCGACCCGCACGGCCGGATGCACCAAAGGGCGCCGGCCGATCCCCGGGACCATGCCTTCCTACGACTCGACGTGCTCCGCCGGCGGCCGGCGGACCGTCTCCTCCCTCGAGGTCCCACGTCGGGCCATGACGGCGGTCGGAGCACAGTGCACAGGGCGGGACCCGGACTTTGGTCTCGGTATGACCGGCTCCCTTCTGACCCCCGGATGCGCCGTGCCTCCGGAGCAGTGCGCTCCGGAGGCATGTCACCGAGGGAGAACCGTGACTCCTCCACCCCTTGAGCGGGGTTGCTTCTCGCCATGCCGGTCGGGCTTCGCGACGGGCCGGCCCGCCCCCGTAGAACGTTCAGCGCGCAGCGCGTCGAGCAGCGGCAGGCCATGATCGGGGGCCTGGCGCGCGATGCTCAGTCGAATGACCTGCTGGGCGACGGCTCCTCCACCAGTGAGCGTCAGCTCGGACACGCGCCTACGCCGAGTGAGTCACCGTGGCCTGCCCGGGCTGTGCTCGCAAAGCCGCGCCCTACCCGGTATGAACGCGGCGGCGGAACGTACCAACCACTGCCGGAAACCTGCCGGCAGCCGCCCGGCTATGCCCGAGGGCATTGTCGGGTGGTGTCGTAGGACTGTCTTGGAGTGGGTTGTCGACAGGCGGGGCAGGTGCCGCTCCAGGTGGCCAGGAGGTGCCGCAGAAGGTCCAACCTCCTCAAGCAGCAGCGTCTGTCCGCCAGTTTCGGCAGCAATTGGCGATCTCGAGGTTCGTGATCACGGTAGATGACGTGACGTCAGATCCTGATCGTGGTGGCTGACAGGCCGCTGCCTCGTACGGCGTGGTAGCGGTCTCCGGCCCTTCGCCGGCGGTCGTAGTGAGCTCAGGCACCTGGCGACTTCGTCGGAGACGAGAAGTTCCAGACGTAGCCGACGGCGGCCGGACGCTGGTTTTTGACCTTGCGGCTCAAAACCGCGCAGCTCCTGTCACTGGCCCGGGTGACCCGCGCGCTCCCCCGCGTATGCCCTCAGCGATCCGGCGCTTGCGAACCGGGACCGGTCGTCGCCGATCCCGGCCAGGACCCGGGCTCCGGACAAGGAAGTCAGGTCCGGGAAGCTGGTGACGACCATCCCGACGCGTCGGGATGGTCGTCGAAGCCTTCGGCACAGGCGGCCTCGAGCTGCTGGGCTCGTGCAGGACGGCGATGACCTGGGCCAGTCCCGTGGCGGCGGACCTAGCTGCGACCGGAAAGGTTCACCGGCTCGTGACGCCCGGCACGGCACCTCGCCGCGTTGTCGCATCACCCGAGTACGTCCGGCACGAGGGCGATCCTCCGCCTTGCGATGCACCGCACCGGACGCCGCGAGCTTCCCGGCAAACGTTTCCGGTCGCAGCACCAGGGCGTGTGTCGGAAGTCCCCGACGGCACGGTGTCGGCGGGCTGGACGAGGGGTCCCCCATTCGGCCCGTAGTGGTTGCTGGCGCGCGTAGTTGGAGGTGGGCTGTCAGTACGCCCGGCGACAGTCGCGGGCGCCAAGAGGGCGGCGCACCCCCTGCCGAACGAGCGGGGCAGCCCCCACCGATCCACACGAGACTTGGAGATCCCCCATGCCTTACCGCAAGGGACAGCACGTGGAGTACCGGGACCAGCAGGACGAGCTTCAGCGC
>NZ_JBHVEE010000224.1:0-9308 GCF_042802415.1 Streptomyces sp. NPDC057486
GACCGGCGGACCACAGCCGGTCCGAGCCATCCTCGTTCAGGGCCGCTGGATCACGAGTTCGTACTCGAGCGGCGCGACTCGGTCGCCGCCCATCAGCTCCGGTACGCACTTGCAGATCGCGTCCTTGCTGACATCTGTGTCCACGACCTCGTCATCGCCCCCGCTGCCACCACTCGCCGCACAGGGCTCCGCCGCTGTTCCGCCCGTGAGAGACACCGGCCGCCGGGGCCCTTCACTGTCAAGCCAGTCCCCACCGTGGTTGGGGCCACCGATCCGCCGACCCCATGGTCGACCACCCTGTCCGGGCTTCTACGGAGCACCGCACGCCAGCACCAACGCCCTGACCGCTCGGGAGGTCGGGGGCTGCTGATCAGCCTTGCTCGCAACGGTCGGGAGCGTGGTCCGCAGGCGACTCGATCTTGCGCAGCCGTGTGAATGGCACAGCGGAGGCGAGCGCGAGAGCGATCGCGCCCATGAGCAAGAGGGCGAGCCAGGCGCCGGACCTGTCGATGACGAGTCCTGCCGCGGCGGATGCCAGCGATGCGCCGAGGTTTACGGAGGTGTTGATCCATGTCGACGCTTCTGTCCGGCTGGCGTCCGGAACGATGGTGTCGGCGATGAGGTATCCGGTGATGAGGGACGGGGCGAGGAAGAGGCCGATGAGGGCGAGGCCTGCGGCGAAGAGACCGAGTGTGTCCAGCTGGGACACAAACACCGCGGCAAGCCCCATGCTGACGCACAGGGCGAACAGCCTCTTACCGATTCCCGACTTGAGGTTCAGTTGCCCATAGAGGAAACCCCCGAGAGCACTTCCGCCGGCAAAGGCCGCCAGGAGCCAGCCCGAAGCTGCGACAGCATCACGTTGAGCAGCGGTGGCTGGCGCTGCGATCTCCGCGACGCCCAATACACCACCGACGCCCAGCAGGACGACCAATACCCTTGCGAAACCTGGCTGTCGCAGTGGGCGATCACCTTGCGCGCCGCTCCCTCCCGTCCCGCGCAGCGCCCCCGATGACGCACTGGACGTCATCGCTGCAGTGCCGAGGGAAACCGCTGCCGCGGTCACCCAGAGCCCGATGCTGGGAGAACTGGCCACGATGACCGCAGTGATAAGGACAGGACCACCGACGAAGAGGAGCTCTTCGCAAACCGCGTCGATACTGAATGCCTTTGTTCGCTGGTCACCGGCTGTTGTGAGCGATGCCCAGACCATTCGCATCGCCGCCCCCAGGGGTGGCGCTGTCAGGCCGACCACCGCACTGAGAACGAGGAACCAGATATCCGCGACACTCTCGGCCTCCGTGATGAGCGCGAGAGCGATGAACCCGGAGGCCTGGCCCGAGGCCATCGTGGTGAGCGCGATCCGTTGACCGAATCGATCGACGGCCCGGGCACGCCAGGGGGCGGCGAGGACGTTGGCGATGCCGAACACCGCTGTTGCGAAACCGGCCTGCGTGTACGAACCTGTGCTGTCCTGGACGGCGAGGAGGAGAGCAAGGCCGCCCATCGCGAGGGCGGACCGGCCGATCAGGGCGGGGAGGAAGGCGCGAAGAGCGCCAGGAAGGAGAAGTACTGCGAGCACGAAGAAGCTCCGATGATGTGCGACCGACGCTGAACGCGAGGCCGCCAAGAATCTGACGGCTATCGAGGTCCGGAGGGCAGGACAGAGCGCACCCTCAACGGATCAGAACCTGGACGGGAGAGACCCAGGACCGTCAGATGAACATCACGATGAACATCCGGGAAGGTTAACAGGACGCGGCCTCCATGCCGGCTTGGGTAATTCCGCGCCGGTGACCTCCCCGAAGCCCTTAGCGCTGACTGCTCCTGCTGCGATGTCGGCCAGCATCGCTCCCGCCCCGTTGGCGGGGGTGGGGCCCGGGCCGATGGGTTGATCGGTCCGGGACTCTTGATCGCTGCCGAAGCCTGCTGATTGGCTGGCCGGTATGACTGAGCTCGGACCCGTCGCCTGGCCACCTGCCCCGATCAGGACATCTCACCAGGCGGAGACGGCCGAACGCCTCCCGAAGCGCTGTCCGTTCTCGTGGACGAAGCCAGAAGACTGAGCGTCCGGCCGTTGTCAGTGCTTGCAGGCAGGATCACGGGCATGACGCCGTTGCTTCTTTCCGACATTGAACGAGCCGTTCGCAGCAGCTGGAGTGCCGAGACTTGCACGCCTGAGTTCCGATCACGCTGGACCCAGGACAACCCAGCTCGGGACCAGTGCGGGGTAACCGCCATGATGCTCAACGACCTGCTGGGAGGCGAGCTGCTCCGCGGGGAGGTCCATGTCAACGGAGAGCGTGTGGACTATCACTGGTGGAACCGCCTGGGCATGGGCATTGAGGTCGATCTCACCCGCGAGCAGTTCGGGCCGGAGGAGATTGTCACTGGCGGCATCGTCATTCCCCGCCCGCCCGTGAACGAGTGGCGCAGGCTCCGTGAGGAGTATGAGCTTCTCCGGGACCGAGTCTTGGAGAAGCTCGATCGGCAGCAGCCATCCGCCTCTATGGTCGTGCCGCGGCAGCCATTTGTGGGGCTCGTGGATGAGATGGTCGAGCGTGTTGACGAGCAGGACCATGTCTTGGCGGTGGTCGGCCGGAGCGAGGCCGTTCGCCATGGCTGGCTGCATCGGATCGCCGTGACGATGTGCCGGGATCGGGAAGGCCGGATCCTCGTGCAACGGCGTTCCGAGCACGTCGCCCGGTTCCCGGGGCACTACGAGGTAGCGTCCGGCGGTGCCGTTGTGGCGGGCGAGTCCTATGAGGAAGCCGCAGCGCGTGAACTGGCCGAGGAACTGGGCGTTCGCGCACCGGTCCGCTTCATCGTGAAGTTTCTGAACCGCAGCGGGCTCAGCCCCCATTGGCTCGCCGTTCACGAGGTTGTCCTGTTCGACAATCCGAATCCTGATCCGGACGAAGTGATGTGGCACGGCTGGCTGTCGGAGTCCGAGCTCCTCCGGTCTATGCGGGAGAACCCGTTCACTCCGGATACCCATGACACTCTGAGTCACTACTTTGCCGCTGTGGGGCGGGGAATCATCTGATCGCCTCCTCGCTTGTCACCCCCGACCTTCGACGGGACCGGGGAACCGGGGCGTCCAACAACCGATCGATTGCTGGACGCCCGGAGGCGCAACCGACTCGAGGCCCACTTCGGCCCGCTGCGGCAGTTCACCCTGGCCAACTCCCACCACCGCAGCCACCCTGCGCAAACCCAGGCACTGCACCGCTACCTGCGCTGGCGCAACACCAACGCCCGCCACCCCGACGTACTCGCCGCCCAACGCAAGGAACGCGCCCGCACCCGCAGCGAAAAGGGCATCCGCTGGGGCGGACGCCCCCTCAACACCGCGGCCTGACCAACCGCGAACAGCAGCCCCCGAACGCCGACGGGGCAAGTTCAGGAGAAGGACGGCGACAGAAGGACGACTCACGAGGCGAACGGCTCGATCTCCCCCGCGAAGACGATGACCTGGTCGATGAGGCTCCGTCGCAGATGGACGACATCCGTTCCCGCCAGGCGGGGGCCTCCATCAGGCGTGGTGAAGACCCACTGGTACCGGGCCCATTCGTCAGGCATGTCCACCGCTGAGCAGCGCACCATCGTGCCGGTCCCCGCCGGGTGGCGTCGGATGTCCAGCACGAACCGCTCGACCGCCCCGATTCCTTCGCTGCGACCCAACGGCCCCCAGAAGACCACGTCTGAGGTCAGGGCCTGGGAGAGCAGGGCAGTCACATAGCTGTCGTCCGAGGCGTTGAACGCGGAGATGAACGTGTCGATCGCGGAGCGTGCGGTCTCTTCCTGCATGCCCCAGTAATACCAGCAGTATCGCGTGCGCTCGACCCACGAGCCGCCTTCCGATCACGGTGAACCTTCCCGGTCACAGCACTGGTCAGACGGTTTTGACCTCGTTGGCTCATCAACGCCCTTTGGACAGCGGCCAGATGGAAGACTGAGACTTGGACCACGGAGGTGCACGCGCGTGACGGTAGTGGAGTTCGCGGCCGGTCAGGACGGACGCGTCTACGTTGATATTCCCGACGGGGCTGCCGACGAAGGCGGGACGGGACTTGTCCGGGCCGGTGCCGGGGACCGGATCGCCCGGGTGGCGGCGGATACCTGGCAGGGCGCCCTGGCGGGCGTGCGGTCCGCTGCCGAGGGGGCGTTGGCCCAGCTGCGCGCGATAGACCCGCCGCCCGAGGAGGTGGAGGTGACCTTCGGGGTGGCAGTCGACGGGAAGTTCGGCGCGACGTTGGTGTCGGCGGGAACCAATGCTCATCTGAACGTCAAGGTGGTGTGGCGGAACACGGCCGGGACAACGACGGGCCCGGCCTCGGCCCTATGACGGGCTTGGCAAGCCAGCGCGCGGAACGTCCGCCGTGGCTGGTCCGGTTTCCGCACCCGCACAGTGAGAGTGCCGCGGGAGCCGGCGCACTCGTCGGGCCCCGTCATGTGGTGACCTGCGCCCATGTCCTGGAGAAGCAGCTCGGCCGACCGCTTCCAGAGCCTGGCCCTGACCCGGCAGCGTATGCCGAGGAGGTCGAGGTCGAATTCCCCTTCGCCGGTAAGCCCGGAACTGCGGGAAAGCGGATGCGGGGCACACTCGTGGGCTGGGTGCCGATCGCAACGGACGCCTCCGGCGACGCAGCACTGCTGGAACTGGAGTCGCCCGTCGACTGCACTCCCGCTCCGCTGGCATGTCCCCCCGCGCTGAGCGGTCACCGATTCTCCGTCCACGGTTTCCCTCATGGTGATCCGGCTGCGCGGCAGGCGACGGGTGTGCTGCGCGGGGCCAGCGGACCGATGGGGCCGTGGGTACAGCTGGACGCGGAAAGCTCGACTGGCTGGCCGATCGAGATGGGTTTCTCCGGCGCGCCCGTCTTCGACCACACCAGGGAGGCCGTGGTCGGTATCGTCGTGATGCGCGACGATCACCGCGCCGGGCACATGCTGCCCATGTCGTACCTACGGACGCTCTGGCCCGAGGTGCGGCGCAATTGCGGCTGGCGACTGGACCTGGACACGAGCTACCGCACACACTGGCGCCCCCGGGCGCGCGGTTCCGAGATCGATTCGGACACCGGCGAGTGGTTCTTCACCGGCCGCACCGAGGCCCGCCGAGTCATCCGCGAATGGCTGGAGGGACGGGCCCTCGCAGAGCACCCGATCCTGCTCGTGACGGGTGGCCCGGGCAGCGGCAAATCGGCACTCCTGGCACACGCGCTGGTCTCGGCCGACCCGCAGCTCGCCCCGACCGTGCCCACATCCGGTCCGCGCCCGCCAACTGGCGCCTTTGACATCGCCCTCCACTTGAGAGGGCGCACCCACAGGGAAGTAACAACCCAGCTGGCCGGTGTGCTCGGCGTCGCGGCAGGGGAGCCTGCCGAACTGCTAGCCGAAGTAGGCGAGTTCCCGCCCGGCGAGCGGTTCTGCGTGCTGGCCGACGCGGTGGAAGAGGCTGCCAGCCTGGAAGAGGCCCGGCAGATCGCGACCCTGCTGCGGCAATTGGCCAACACTGGCCGGTTCCGAGTACTGGCCGCAGTGCGCACCGCCCCCGCCGGTACCAGCCGGGCACGGATCCTAAGCAACTTCGGCCGCAGCGCCCCCCGCATCGACCTCGAAGACAGCCGGTACCTGCACCGCCCCGACATTGCTGAGTACGTCATACGCCGCCTGGCCAGTACGAAGGCAGGCTCGGACCGGTACCGCGCGTACACGCCGGACCAACTGCGTGCCACCGGCGAGGCCGTGGCACGCAAGGCCCGCTACAACTTCCTGATTGCCCAGCTCACCGCCAGGTGGCTGACCCACCCGAGTGCACCGCCGACCGGCCCGGGCGACCCCGACTGGGAGGACGAACTACCCGAAACAGTCGGCCAGGCAATGGACGCCTACCTCGACACCTGCCGTCCCGACACCGAGACCGTCCGGCGCCTGCTCACCGCTCTCGCCTACGCCCGAGGCGACGGCCTTCCTCGCAGCAACGCCTGGCTGTCCATGGCGGACGCGCTCGGCTCCGGCGTCGGCCACACAGCCCGCGATCTGGAGAAAATCTTCCACAGCGCGGCGCACTACCTCGTAGAACGGGTCAACGAGGACTCTGGACCGCGCACCTATCGGCTCTACCACAACGCCCTCGATCAGCACCTGCGAGACGAGTGTGAGCGTGTCCTTCACGCACCCGAGGCGGCCATCTCGGCCGCGCTCATGGACGCCGTGCCCGTACGCGACGGAGAGCGGGACTGGGCCGGCTCCGACACCTACACGCGCGACCACCTCGCTGATCATGCAGCCGCCGGGGGACAACTCGACTCCCTGACCTCCGACGCCGAGTACCTCGTCCACGCCACGCCCCGCACTCTCGTCCCGCACCTCCGGCGCACTGAGACCGAGACCGCCCGGCTGGCCGCAGCGGTCTACCGCGCGTCCATCCATCTCCATACGACGGCCACTCCAGCCTTGCGCCGCCAGGTCCTCGCCCTCGACGCAGCACGCGCAGGTGCCGCCTCCTTGCAGCAACAGCTGACCTACCGCATTCCGGAGGGCAGTTGGGTTCCCCGGTGGGCCACAGGAGCCGACTTCTCTCCGGCGCTGTGCGACACACTGACAGGTCACACCGCCCGGGTGTCCGCGGTGGCGTGCACCCTCCTGGGCGGCAGGCCCGTCGCCGTGACCGCCGGTGGCGACGACGGAGCGGTGCGGATGTGGGACCTGGCCACCGGCACTCCACTCGGCCCACCCATGACCGGACACTCCGAGCGGATCCACTCCGTGGCGTGCACCGTCCTGGGCGGCAGGCCCGTCGCCGTGACCACCGGCGGCGGCGACGGAACGATGCGGGTGTGGGACCTGGCCACCGGCACCCCACTCCGCCAACTGACAGTGAGCACCGGCTGGGTGGACGCAGCGGCGTGCACTAACCTCGACGGCAGATCCGTCGCCATGGTGACCAGCGGCGCGATAGTGCGAGTGTGGGACCTGGCCACCGGCACAGCACTCGGTCACCTGACCGGACGCACCGGTTGGGTACACGCGGTGGCGTGTACCGTTCTCGGCGGCAGGCCCGTCGCGGTGACCGGCGGCGACGTGGCGGTGCGAGTGTGGGACCTGGCCACCGGCACAGCACTCGGTCCGCCGATGATGGGACAACACCCCGGCCGGGTTGTCGCGGTGGCATGCACAAGCGTCAACGGCACTCCCGTCGCCGTGACTACCGGAGGCTCAGGGACGGTGTCGGTGTGGGACCTTGCCACTGGCACCCCACTCGCCCAACTGACCGGACACACCAACGCTGTGCGGGCGGTGGCGTGCACTTTTCTGGACGGCAGGCCCGTCGCCGTGACCGGCGGCGACGACTGGACGGTGCGGGTGTGGGACCTGGCCACCGGCACCCCACTCGGCGCGCCCATGACCGGACACACCGGACCGGTGGGGGCGGTGGCGTGCACCGTCCTGGACGGCAGGCCCGTCGCCGTAACCGGCGGCGACGACGGGACGGTGCGGGTGTGGGACCTAGCCATCGGCGCCACACTCCCCGAACCTATAACCGGTCACACCAGCACCGTGTCCGCAGTAGCGTGCACGAGCCTCGCCGACGTACCCGTCGCCGTAACCGGCGCCGGCGACCGGACGGTGCGGGTGTGGGACCTGGCCACCGGCACCCCACTCGGCGCGCCCATGACCGGACACACCGGACGGGTGGGGGCGGTGACGTGCACGGTCCTGGACGGCAGGCCCGTCGCCGTGACCGGCGGCGACTACACGGTGCGGGTGTGGGACCTGGCCACAGGCACTCCACTCCCTCAACCCACAGTCGAACCCACCCACAGTGTGGAGGCGGTGGCGTGTGCTGACCTGGACGGCAGGCCCGTGGGCGTGACCACCGCCGGACTCTGCGCAGTGCGGGTGTGGGACCTGGCCACGGGCACCCGTCTCGCCCGACCAGCAATCGCACACCCCGGCTGGGCTCCCGCATTGGCGTGCACCAGCCTCAATGGCAGGCCCGTCGGCGTGACCAACGGCAGTGGCTACGAAGCGCAAGTGTGGGACCTGGCCACCGGCACCCCACTCGCTCGCCTAACCGGACACACCAGCACGCTGCGGGCGGCGGCGTGCACCGTCCTGGACGGCATACCCGTCGCCGTAACCGGCAGCTATGACCGGACAGTTCGGGTGTGGGACCTGGCCACCGGCACCCCACTCGGCGCGCCCATGACCGGACACACCGGCACGGTGTCTGCCGTGGCATGCACCGCCCTCGACGGCGTGCCTGTGGCCGTGACCACCGGCGATGACGAGACAGTACGCGTGTGGAACTTGCGCACCTGCGAACTCCTGGGTCTCATAGCCGCGACAGGCGCTCGAGCTGTCGCCATCACTGCGCAGGGGTATCTCGTTGTGGGGATGAGCAGAGATGTAGCAGTGTTCACCCGGCGTTCTGAGCGTGCATGCTGATCTTTCCTCTACGTGTCGCCACCAGGCGAGGCATGGGCTCCCGGCTGTGGGCGGGGCCTGAGGCGACGATCAGGCACGTTGGTACAGGGCCCTGCCTATCCCGCCCAAGGACCACCTCGACGGCCACGAGCCGGAGCCGGACGGCAGGGGGCCAGGGACTGCCGAGGACGACGGCTGTGGCGCACACGACGCCCCGCCGTCGCTGAGGTGAAGCCGCCGTCAACTGGCATGGCTCGCAGTCACCGATCGGGCTGCGGCGGAAATCAGGCGTGAGGCCAGGGGCTTCGCACCGGCTCCGGATCTGCTTCCGGACGGCTGGCGCAGCGTGGGGGAGAGCGCGACTCCGATCTCGACGGGGTCGGAAGGGCTAGTCGGCAGCGAACTCCCACCTGGCCGATGCCATGCCACATCGGACGTGACGAGCTGCACCCAGGTGCGTGCCTCCGTCACTCTGCTGCGCCACTGGGAGTGCGGGCTCCGGCACAGCATCCGTACGGTCCCATTGCCCGGCTCGACAGGACAGCGGGGCTTGGCGGTCCCGCGCTCCGATCGCACGTTGCGTGGGACCGCCTTTCCAATGCCTCTGCACATGGCGGCCCCGACACTTACTGACAGGGGACCGCCCCGCACGGCGGGTATTCGAAGCCCTGATACGGCGGCCCGTGGCGTACTCGTACGAACACGACACCCGCCCCCACGCCCTATGTGAGGGACGCCACACCCGAAACCCGCACAACCTCCCGCCCTTCCCGAAGGTCTGGGTCGGGGGGGGGGGGTCAGCCGCGTACACCCCCCCCCCCCCGACCACGGCCGGGCAGAACCCCGCCACACCGGGGGCCCCCCCCCGCCCC